>JAVVFN010000004.1:0-22841 GCA_032250645.1 Methanomicrobiaceae archaeon
CGAGCGGAGGGAGGAGATGTCGACTCACCTCTATGAATCGATCAACGAGAAACTTTTGCCGCTGGGCGACGGCGTAATCGTCTGTCCGGCCCATGGCGCAGGCTCGGTCTGTGCGGCAGGGATCGCCGACCTTGACCTGACCACCATCGGCTACGAGAAGGCGCATAATCGGCTCCTCCAGCTCTCAAAGAGCGAGTTTATTCGGGTGAAGACCGAGGAGCACCACTACTACCCGCCCTACTTTACGAAGATGGAGGACGTGAACAGGAATGGCCCGCCCCTCATCCACCGGCTTCCGGAACCGGAAGGGCTTGTCCCGCAGGAACTTGAGGTCTGGATGGCAGCCGGCGCCCAGGCAGTAGACATCCGTTCGCCCATGGCATTTGCCGGCGGGCACGTGCCGGGCACCCTCCATATCCCCCGGGACCTGGTCCCTTCCTATGCAGGGTGGCTCCTCAATTATACCGCTCCCATCATCCTGGTGGATGACGACAACTGCGATCTATCGTCGGTGGTGCGCAGGTTCGTGCGGCTCGGCTACGACCAGGTGAAAGGCTTCCTTGCCGGAGGGGTCGCCCAGTGGTTCAAGTCCGGCCGCTCCCCTGAGACCATCAGGCCATGGGATGTGCAGGCGCTCGAGGAGGAACTCGCCCGGGACGATCTCATCATCATCGACGTGCGGACGATCGAGAACCGGAGGGCTCTGGGCCATATCCCAGGCTCCTTCCACATCTACCTCGGGGAACTCCCAGAAAGGATCGGGGAGGTGCCGAGGGACGGCGAGGTCGTGGTATACTGCGATGCGGGGTTCAAGGGGAGCATCGGGGCGAGCATCTTTAAGAAATACGGCTACGCGCGGGTGGGGAACCTGCTCGGAGGGATGACCGCGTGGCTCAGCGCGGGGAAGCGGGTGGAGAATGGTTAGAATCTCCTCCCCTGCTTCTCGAAGAACTTCTGGTGGTACTCCTCGGCGGGCCAGAAGGTCCCTGCAGGGCGGATCTCGGTCACCACCGGCCGCCGGAGCCGTCCTGACCGCTCGAGGCGTTCCTTTGATGCCCGCGCCGCCCGCTCCTGCTCTGGAGAATGGGTGAAGATGACCGACCGGTACTGGCTGCCCACGTCTGGTCCCTGCCGGTCGCGGGTGGTCGGGTCATGGATCTGCCAGAAGATCTCGAGAAGGGCCTCGTAGGAAACCCTCTCCGGGTCGTATGCCACCTCCACCACCTCGGCATGCCCGGTCCTGCCGGTGCAGACCTCAGGATAGGTGGGCTCGTCCTTTGTCCCTCCCATGTACCCTACCCGTGTCTCAACCACGCCCTCCACCCTGCGGAATGCCGCTTCCACTCCCCAGAAGCAGCCGGCCCCGAATGTCGCTTTCTCATGCATCAATAACTAGACTCCTTTCGTTCCCAGTGCTTTTGCCAGCTCACCGGTATCCTGGGTCGGGAGCCGGCACTCCCCTCCGCTGCAGAGGTAGGCGGTGGGCACCCCCTCCCCTGCCCCCATTGCGGACGTGTAGGGGGCAACCTCGTCGAGCAGCCATTCCTCCTCAGGGGAGCGGAGCAGGACCACCATGTGGGGGTGGAAGGACGACCTGAGCAGGGAGAGCATCTCCCGGGTCTCCGGGAGCGAGCGCTCTCCTGCCACCACCACCTCTTCTCCGCCTGCGAGGGCGGACTCGAGGGCGGAGAGGTAGAACGCGTGCCCCTCGGGAAGCCGCTCCACCTCCCGGGCGAAGGCTCTCGCGACCTCCCATGCCTGCTCCTCAAAGTCGGTCCTGCCCGTCAGCCTCGAGAGGAGGAGAAGGGAGAGCATCGCGGCAGAGTTGCCGGAGGGGAGCGCGCCGTCATGGACCACGCTCGGACGGAGAATGAGTTCCTCGCCGTCGTCCGGGGAGAGGAAGAAACCTTCGCTTGTCCCGTCCCTGTGGTGCCGGATCATCTCCTCTGCAAGGTCCTGCGCCGCGGCAAGGTACCGTGCCTCGTAACCGGCCCCGTACAGCTCGACCAGGCCCCAGATGAGGAAGGCATAATCGTCGAGCCGCGCCACGATCCCGGCCCTCCCGCCTTCGGTCGAGCGGTGCAGGAGACGCCCGTCCTCCCGCCGGTGAACGTTGAGCAGGTAGTCTGCCGCCCGCCCGGCCGCCGAGAGGTACTCCCGGGATCCCAGCACCTGTGCACCCTTTGCCAGCGCCGCGATGAAGAGGCCGTTCCAGTCGGCAAGGATCTTTTCGTCCCTCGCCGGGAGAACCCGGGTTTCCCGGGCATGGAGGAGCCGGATGCGGACCGGTTCAAGCTCCCTGACCTGCGCTTCGGCAGCACCCGGGTCAAGGAGGCCAAGCTGGAGGACACCCCGCCCCTCCACTACCGCGTCGCGGAGGTGGTAGACCTCGATGGTACGCTCTGCATCCTCCCCGAGCACAGACCTCAGTTCGTCCCCGGTCCACGTGTAGTACCGCCCCTCTTCCCCCCCAATGTCCGCATCCTCCGCAGAGTAGAAACCTCCGGAGGGATCGGCCATCCGTCCGAGGACATATGCAAACACCTCCTCTGCACATCTCCGGTACAGCGGGCGGCCGGTAACCTGGAATGCCTCGAGGTACGTGTAGGCCAGCAGGGCCTGGTCATAGAGCATCTTCTCGAAGTGGGGGATGGACCACTTCCTGTCGGTGGCATAACGGTGAAACCCGAACCCGAGCTGGTCGTAGACTCCACCGCTGCGCATCGCGGTGAGCGTCCGCTCCACCATCTCGAGGGCACGATCATCCCCGGTCCTGTGCCACACTCTGAGCAGGAAGAGGAGCATATGCGGGGACGGGAACTTCGGAGCCGACCCAAACCCCCCGTGTTCGTGGTCGTAGATCGCGGAAAGCGCCCGGTACCCGGCGTCAAGGAGGTCTGCTCCCGGGGAGCCTGCGGTCGACCGCGCAAGGTGGGCGGAAAGACTGCTCACGATCCCCCCGGCTGCCTCCTCGATCCTCTCCCGTTCCCTCTCCCAGAGCCGTGCGATCTCGGGGAGGAGGTCAAGGAGGCCCCGTATCTCGAACCTGGCCTGCTTCGGGATGTAGGTCGCGGCGAAGAAGGGTTTTTTCCCGGGCGTCATGATGATGGTGAGGGGCCAGCCTCCCCTCCCGGTGATCGTATGCGCGACGGTCATGTACACCTGGTCGATATCAGGGTGCTCCTCGCGGTCCACCTTCACGGCGATGAAATGGGAATTGAGGATCCCGGCCACCTCTTCGTCTTCGAACGACTCGTGCGCCATCACGTGGCACCAGTGGCAGGTGGAGTAGCCGATGGAGAGGAAAACGGGTTTATCCTCTTCCCGTGCCCTGGAAAACGCCTCCTCGCCCCAGGGATACCAGTTCACCGGGTTCTCCGCATGCTGGAGGAGGTAGGGGCTTTTCTCGCCGGAAAGCCGGTTAGCCATTACTCCTCCCCTCCCTCCTTCTCCTGATACCTTTGAAAAAAGCAGGCACCGAAGTTCAGGGACTCTCCTGGCTTCAGGGCAAGGAGCCGCGGGTCTGCATGATCACCGCATGCAGTCATCGAACAGCACCCGAAGATCTCGATGCCGATCGCCTCCTTTGCGCAGAGGCTGCATACCGGCCGCTTCATCCCTTTCGGTCTCCCTGACCGGATTTTCGCTCACTCATGGCCTTTTCAAGGGCTGCCTTCCGCTCCAGGGTCACCGCAAAGTCAGGTGCGACCTTGAGCACCGCTTCATAGGACGCGCGCGCCTCGTCCCAGCGCTCCAGACCCTCGAGGGCTGCCCCCCGGCAGTGGAGGGAGATGATGTTGTGGGGCGCAATGGAGAGTGCCATCTCAAAGCACTGCAGGGCCTCCTCAGTTCTTCCGAGTTCCGAGAGGATCAACCCCTTCTGGTTCCAGGACTCATACAGGTCCGGAAAGGCCTCGAGAGCGCGGTTGATGCACTCCAGCGCCTCCTCAAAGTTGCGCATGTGGACGAGCATCCCGGCCCTGTTGCAGAGGGTCACTCCCCGGGTCAGGGGTGACTGCGGGCTCCCCGCAAGGGCCCGGTCAAGGCTCTCGAGCGCCTCATCGTACCGCTCGAGAGCCCCGAGGCAGGAGCCCCGGTACCGCCAGAGCTCGGCATCATCCTCGTCGATCCCGAGGGCCACATCGAGGGCTGCAAGGGCTTCGGCCGGCCGGCCGAGGAGGATCAGGATGAAGGCCCTCCCCTCCGATGCTCTGCGTGAACGGGGGTCGATCTCCTGCACTCTCTCCCAGCAGGCAAGCGCTGTGTCCAGCTTCCCCCTCACATAGCAGTCCTCCGCACGGCCCTCCCAGTATTCTGAAGGTAGATCAGAAGATTCTCTCATATCCCCCCTCATGCATCTTGGGTATATCCGGAATGATAATAATCTTCTGCTCGAGCTGGCACAGTCCGCATCTCTATTAGCAATCGTCACCAGATCATAGGAGTAACCGAGGATGAAGGACATCGTCATCAAGGGGGCACGGGAGCATAACCTGAAGAATATCACCGTGACCCTCCCCAGGGACAGGCTGATCGTGATCACCGGGGTTTCCGGGTCCGGGAAGTCCACGCTCGCGTTCGACACCATCTACGCGGAAGGGCAGCGGAGGTACGTGGAGTCGCTCTCCGCCTATGCACGCCAGTTCCTCGGATTGATGCACAAACCGGACGTGGACAGCATCGAGGGTCTCTCGCCTGCCATCTCCATTGAGCAGAAGTCCACCTCGAAGAACCCCCGGAGTACGGTGGGGACGGTGACCGAGATCTACGACTACCTCCGCCTGCTCTTTTCCCGGATCGGGATCCCCTACTGCCCCGTCCACCAGGTCAGGATCGAGTCAAGGAGCCCGGAGAGCATCGCGGACGCGATCGCCGGGAAGAGCAGGGGCATGGTGACCATCCTTGCTCCCGTGGTCCGGCAGAAGAAGGGGACCTACCAGCAGCTGGTCCGCGACCTGGAGGCCGAGGGGTTTGTCCGCGTCCGGATCGACGGGACCATCCACCGGACCGATGAACCGGTCGACCTTGAGCGGTATGTCAAGCATGACATCGAGATTGTGATCGACCGGCTGGAGATGAGCGAGCGGTCCAGGCTGGTGGAGGCCTGCGAGCAGGCCCTCGCACGGTCCGACGAAGGACTGCTCATCGCGGTGGACGAGGGGGGAGAGGAGACCGTCTACTCCTCCCGCATGGCCTGCCCTGTCTGCGGGATCTCCTTTGAGGAGCTCCAGCCGCGGATGTTCTCGTTCAACAGCCCCTTCGGCGCCTGCGAGGAGTGCAACGGGCTCGGGATCAAGATGGAGTTCGACCCGGACCTCATCATCCCCGACCGTTCGCTCAGCATCGCCGACGGGGCGGTCGCCGTGTACCGCAACTACCTCGACTCGTGGAGGATGCAGTACCTCGGCGCGGTCGCCCGCCATTTCGGGTTCGATATCTTCACCCCGATAGAAGAGATCTCGGAGGCCCAGTACAGGGCGCTCATGTTCGGCTCCCCGGAGCGGATCGAGTTCTCCCTGCGGACCAGGAACGGGGACGGGCACTGGTCGCACCGCGGTGCCTGGGAAGGGCTCCTCCCGCAGGTCGAGCGCCTGTACCACCAGACCAAGTCGGAGTACCGGCAAAGAGAGCTCGAGAAATTCATGCGGATCTCGGCCTGCCCTGCCTGCAGGGGGACGCGCTTGAAAGAGAAGGTGCTCGCAGTCAGGGTAGGGGATAAGTCCATCGCGGAGGTGGCCGACCTCTCCATCGCCGGCTGCATCCGGTTCTTCGAGGACCTCTCCCTTACCCCGAGGGAGCAGGAGATCGCCCGGCAGGTCCAGAAAGAGATCAGGTCCAGGCTCGAATTCCTGGAGAAGGTGGGGCTCGAGTACCTCACGCTCTCGCGGAGCGCCGGCACGCTCTCGGGGGGGGAGGCCCAGCGGATCAGGCTTGCTACCCAGATCGGGTCGAACCTGATGGGAGTGCTCTACGTCCTCGATGAGCCCTCCATCGGGCTCCACCAGCGGGACAACCACAAGCTCATCGACACGCTCCAGAGGCTCCGCGACATGGGCAACACGCTCATCGTGGTGGAGCACGACGAGGATACGATCAGGAAGGCCGACCATGTCATCGACATGGGGCCGGGCGCCGGACTCCACGGCGGCCTGGTGGTGGCGGAAGGACTACCGGAAGTGATCGCGAAAAATCCGGAGAGCCTGACCGGGCAGTACCTCTCCGGTGCGCTCGAGATCGGGGTGCCCTCCCAGAGAAGGAAGAGCCGCCACCACCTCACCATCACCGGGTGCCGGGAGAACAACCTCAAGGCCATCGATGCCAAGATCCCGATCGGGGTCTTCACGGTCGTCACCGGGGTCTCGGGCTCGGGGAAGTCCACCCTCATCTACGACACCCTTTACCGTGCACTCACCCGGGAGATATACGGCTCCCGGGCTACCCCGGGGACATACGAGCGCCTGATCTTCGATTCCGAGATCGACAAGGTCATCGTCATCGACCAGAGCCCCATCGGGAGGACGCCGCGGTCGAATCCGGCCACTTACACCAAGGTCTTCGACGAGATCAGGAGAGTGTTTGCAGAGACGACCGAGGCGAAGATCCGGGGCTACAGGCCGGGCCGGTTCTCCTTCAACGTGAGGGGCGGACGGTGCGAGGCCTGCCAGGGGGACGGGGTGATCAAGATCGAGATGAACTTCCTGCCCGATATCTACGTCGAGTGCGAGGAATGCAAGGGGAAGAGATATAACCAGGAGACCCTCGAGGTCCGGTACCGCGGAAAGTCCATCGCCGACGTGCTGGACATGACCGTGGAGGAGGGAAGAGAGCTCTTCTCCAATATCCCGTCCATCAGGAACAAGCTGGAGACCCTCTCGAGGGTGGGCCTCGACTATATCAAGCTCGGGCAGAGCTCGACCACTCTCTCTGGCGGCGAGGCACAGCGGATCAAGCTCACCCGCGAGCTTGCAAAACGGGCCACCGGGAAGACCCTCTACCTCCTCGACGAGCCCACCACCGGGCTCCATTTCCATGACGTGAAGAAGCTTATACGGGTACTCGACGACCTGGTGGAGAAGGGGAACACGGTGGTGGTGATCGAGCACAACCTGGACGTGATCAAGTCAGCCGACCATATCATCGACCTCGGCCCCGGGGGCGGGGATGCAGGAGGGTATATCATCGCCACCGGCACCCCCGAGGAGGTCTCCGGGTCCCCCGGATCCTTCACCGGGGCATTTCTTGAACCGGTGCTGAAGCGGACATGATCGACCCGGACAGGCTGCCACAGGAACCAGGATGTTACCTCTTCTATGACGACCACGGGACGGTCCTGTACGTGGGCAAGGCAAAGAACCTCCAGAAGCGCGTGGCAAGCTACCTCCATGAGAAAAAGACCAATACCAAGACCACACGGCTGCTCGGCTCCGCAGGATCGGTGGACTTCATCGTCACCGATTCCGAGGTCGAGGCGCTCATCCTCGAAAACACCCTCATCAAGCGCCACCAGCCCCGCTTCAACATCAACCTCAAGGACGCCAAGAGCTATGCTTACATCCACCTCTCCGATGAGCCCTTCCCCCGCATCGGGATCGCGCGGAGTGCCCGGGGGAAAGGGAAGTTCTTCGGGCCCATGGTCTCAGCACGGGAGCGGGACTACATCCTCCAGGCAGTAAAACGGATCTTCGGGCTGCGGTCGTGCCGGAGAATGCCCCGGCGCGCCTGCCTCCGCTACCATATCGGCTCCTGCAGCGCGCCCTGCATCGGGAAGGTCACCGCCGAACGGTACCACGATCTCGTGGCCCGGGCGGAGACAGTGCTCCGGGGCAACGCAAAGGAACTCGTCCGGGAGATGAAGGGGGAGATGGCGACCCGCTCTTCCGGCAGGGAGTACGAGCTGGCGATGGAGCTCCGCGACCAGATCGCGGCCCTCGAGCACCTCACCCCCCACCAGCGGGTGGCCCGCCGGCGGGAACACAACGAGGACGTGATCGGCTACGTGGAGAGCGGAGAGGAGGTCCACCTGATCGTCTTCAATATCGAGAAGGGGACGCTCTCCGAGAAGCAGGAGTTCCGCTTTCCTGCACACGGGGGCTTCTTCGAGGAGTTCATCGTCCAGTTCTACGGGGAGAACGAGCCACCCCGCGAGCTCATCGTCCCCCATCCGGTGGGGGAGGCGGTGGAGGAGTTCCTCTCCCGCCAGAAGGGCCGGCGCGTGACCGTTACCGTACCGGTGCGCGGGGAGAAAAGAAAGCTTCTCGAACTTGCGCAGAAGAACATTGAGGCCATGCTCAGGGGCGGCAAGGAGAGGCTCGAGGACCTGCAGAGGCGCCTCCATCTCCCCGATCCCCCGGCGGTCATCGAGTGCTTCGATATCTCCCACCTCTCCGGCACCGCGATGGTGGGATCCATGGTCCAGTTCAGGGACGGAAGACCCGACAGGCGCAACTACCGGCGTTTCAGGATCAAAACCGTGGAACAGGTGGACGATTATGCCGCCATCGCGGAAGTGGTCGGCCGCCGGTACCGGCGCCTCCTCTCTGAAGGGAGAGAGCTTCCGGACCTCATCATCATCGACGGCGGGCGCGGGCAGCTCAGCGCCGCCACCCGCACGCTCGCGGAGCTGGGGGCGAAGATCCCTGTCATCTCGATCGCCAAGGAGCAGGAGGAGGTATTCGTCCCGGGGATGCGCCACCCGCTCCCCATCGGCCGGAGGGAGGCCGCATCGCTCTTCATCCAGGAGATCAGGGACGAGGCGCACCGGTTCGCGGTCTCCTACCACCGGCTGCTGAGGAAGAAGGGGATGATCCCATGAACTTCCAGCTCGTCTCGGACTTTGAGCCGAAGGGGTCCCAGCCCGACGCGATCGAGAAGCTGGCCAGGGGGCTGGCGAGAGGCGAACGTTTCCAGACACTGCTCGGGGTCACCGGGTCCGGGAAGACCTTCACGGTGGCCAATGTCATCGAGGCGTTCCAGAAGCCGACGCTGGTCATCGCCCACAACAAGACCCTCGCAGCGCAGCTGTATAACGAGTTCTCAGAGTTCTTCCCCGAAAACCGGGTGGAATACTTCGTCTCCTACTACGACTACTACCAGCCCGAGTCCTACATCCCCCAGAGGGACATGTACATCGAGAAGGACGCGCAGATCAACCCGAAGATCGAGCAGATGCGCCTTGCCGCGACCGCCTCGGTCCTCTCCCGGAGCGATACCATCATCGTGGCCTCGGTCTCCTGCATCTACGGCCTCGGCAACCCCGAGCACTTCAGGAACATGGGTTTTGAGCTCCGGACAGAGCAGGAGATCAAGAGAAGGGATCTTCTCACCAGGCTCGTCCAGCTCCAGTTCGAACGCAACGACACCGAGCTCGCACCCGGGCGGTTCCGGGTGCGGGGGGACACCGTCGATATCGTCCCCGGGTACTTCAATCACATCATCAGGGTCGAGCTCTTCGGGAACGTGATCGACCGTATCAGCGAGATCGACAGGGTTACCGGGTCCAGGAGAGAGGTCCTGCAGTATTTTTACGTCTACCCTGCCCGCCATTTCGTGATCCCCGACTCTGTCCGTGACCGGGCGCTCGAATCCATCCGGGAGGAACTTGAGGAGGTGCTGCCCACCCTCGGCATGATCGAGGCCCACCGCCTCCAGCAGCGCACCCTCTATGACCTTGAGATGATCGAGGAGACCGGCTCCTGCAAGGGGATCGAGAACTACTCACGCCATTTTGACGGGCGGATGAAGGGCGAACAGCCCTTCTGTCTCCTCGACTACTTCCCCGACGACTTCCTGCTGGTCATCGACGAGAGCCACCAGACGCTCCCGCAGCTCCGGGCCATGTACCGAGGAGACTCCTCCCGCAAGAAGAACCTGGTGGAGTACGGCTTCCGTCTCCCCTCTGCCTTCGACAACCGGCCTCTCCGGTTCGAGGAGTTTATCCGCTACATGAAGAACGCCATCTTTGTCTCTGCCACTCCCGGGCCATACGAGAGCGAGCACTCAAGCCAGCTGGTGGAGCAGATCATCAGGCCCACCGGCCTGGTCGACCCTGCCGTGGAGGTACGCCCGGTCGAGGGGCAGGTCCAGGACGTGATGAGGGAGATCGGGGCTACCATCGCGCGGGGGGACCGTATCCTCCTCACCACCCTCACCAAGAGGCTCGCAGAGGAGCTCTCAGAGTTCCTGGCGGCAAAGGGGATCAAAACCCGGTACCTCCATTCTGAGATCAATACCATCGAGCGCACCGAGATCATCCGCCAGCTGCGGCTGGGATCCTTTGATGTGCTGGTGGGTATCAATCTCCTCAGGGAGGGTCTGGACATCCCGGAAGTAGGTTTCATCGGCATACTGGACGCGGATAAGGAAGGATTTCTGCGGGATGCAAGGAGCCTGATCCAGATCATCGGCCGCGCAGCCCGGAACGTGAACTCGAAGGTGGTGCTGTACGCCGATACCATCACCGACTCCATAAAAAGCGCGGTGGCAGAGACCGAGCGGAGGAGGGAGCTCCAGGTCGCCTTCAACAGGACCCACCAGATCACCCCCACCACGATCAAAAAACCCATCCGCGAGAAAGAGGTCGATATCGCCGATACCAGACACGTCCCCATGCCTGAGATCCCGAATCTCATCATCGAGCTGGAGGCCCAGATGCAGGCGGCTGCAGATACGCTTGACTTCGAGCGGGCGATCAGGCTCCGCGATGCGGTCAGGGCACTGCAGAAGAGGGTGGAAGGGCCATGATCGCGCCTCTTGCCGCAGCCCTCATCCTCATCCTCATCGCAATCGCACTCTTCCGGAAAAAAGGGCCCGACCGGGTGGACGCGGTCATCCGCCGGCAGGACGGGGGGGAGGAGCGGGTGCACCTCGAGGTCGCAAACAGCCTCTTCTCCAAGATGCGGGGGTTGATGGGCAGGAAGATGCTGGAAGAGGACGGGGGAATGCTCTTTTCGTTCCGGTTCATCCGGCGCCCGACCTTCTGGATGCTCCACACCCCGCTCAGCCTCGACATCCTCTTCCTCTCAGGCGACGGGACCATCGTGGATATCCGGGCGTGCAATGAGCCGGGGAGCCTTTCTCCCATCACCCCCTCGGAAGACTGCCGCCACGTGCTCGAGCTCTCTGGCGGGTACTGCGAGCGGCACGGGGTGCAGCTCGGCGATACGGTGAGGTTCGTCTTCCCCCTCACAAGGACAGTTCGCGACAGAATTGTGCAAGCACCCGGCGAATGCGTTCCCTGAGGTCCGCGGAGTCCCCCCCGGGATTCTCGTAGAGACCCCGGTTAATCTCGATCTGCACCCAGGGAATTCGTTTCTGGCGGAAATGGGACCGGATGGTGAAACCCCCCACGAAGGGGTCGTTCAGCGCGACCCTGCCCATGCTGTCGAACTCCGCTTCGAAGAGGGACGCTAAGAGACGAATCCATTCCGGAGGACAGGTCAGCAGGGTCCGTTCAGATAGCGGCTCACCCTTTTCATCGCCACGGTTGGAGAGGCAGATGGACGGGCGCCTGCTCCCTGCATCAGGATACATCTTCGGTGCACGGGCGTGCATGCTGTGGGAGTCCAGCCCGAGGCTGATGCGGCCGGACTCGAGGTGACCGGTGATCTCCGCGTGGTACGGGTAATAGTAACCCCTGAGGAGCTGCCGGACGAGCGGGGGGTCCGGGAACTTTCCCTCCAGGTAGACCCGGGTCCCGTCCGGCGTCCTCGTCTTGACCACCCCGTCAGGGTTTCTCGGCGGACGGTCGTAGGGCGCACGGTTGAGGTCCACGATCGCACGTGCGACTCCTGTCTCCACCACCGCCTCCACGCACTCCCGGAGGTCATAGATGCGGCGGGTGAGAGGGTCGGAATTGGCGATGATCTCCTCTCTCGAGAGCGCGACCCGGTCGGCGACCTCTGCAGGGATCCGGTCCCCGCCGTGGGGGATTGAGATCAGGAGAGGGAGCCGCCCATTCATACCGGTGATCAGGGTGGTCGGTTATGGTTGTTCAATGCAACGGAAAGGAACCTATATACCGGAGGAGAAACCCAATCCCTCATTTGAATACGCATGATGCTATGCAACGAAGATTTTTCGTCAGGGTTCTTCGATACTGGCGAGGTGGGAAGCAAGGCCGACTGGTTCTATTTCCGGCTCCCGAATTTTGTGGCCAAGGACCCCCAGACGCGGATTTCGTTCAAGATGATACGCTTGAATCTCCTGATCCCCCATTACTCGCTCACATCCGAGGGGCTCACCGACCACTTCAAGCTCCTCTTCTTCAGAAACCAGGTCAACGAGGAGTCCGGAAAGCCCGGGTTCCCGGTCCCGGATGAGGGTTTCCTCGCCTGCGAGACGATCGCGGTATTCAGGTGCCTCGGCTGCGAGAAGAACCCCTTCGATGCAGACCCTGAAGACTACCGTCTCTCCTGCGGTGCGCTCATCACCCTCGATTTTGCAACCGATACGGTGGCCGGATTTCTCATCACCGCGACGCGGGCATATCTCCTCTACGAGCGCTGGCCCCTCAAGCCCGAAGGGGTCGATCCGGCAGCCTTCTTCTCATACGTCATCCCGTCGACAGAGTTTGCCGCAGGTACCGAGCACCGCTACCGCATCAGGTATTCAAAGAGCGGGGCCGTGGAATGGTATATCGACAATACAAAGGTATTTGCACACGAGGCCTTCGGCACCCGCCTGCCGCCGGAAAAGGAGGAGTACCTCGTCCTCCCCGACCTCCAGGACGCAGGCGACCCTGCCGACCTCCCGGTCGTCGTCTGTGACCAGCGGGCTTTTGGTGCAGGGCTCCTCACCTACCTGGATGCCGGGAAACGGAAGGGGGAGGAGCTCGTGGACGTGCACGCGATGGGCGTGGAGAAGGAGAAGAAGATCTTCGGACAGGGCGGGGAGATGGCCCTCGGCGAGTTTTCCGTTTTCTCTTCATGAGATTCATCCCTCCAGCCCCTCCACCCTTTCTGCGTATGCATCGGCATCGAACTTGCGGGCTAGTCCCTTCGCGTTCATGTACCGGACCTTCCCGTATACCGGGCGCTCCTTCCATGCCCGGTCGTGCCTCCCGAAGCACCATGCAACGCCCGTATAGCCGTTCGGGTCCCTGCCATCGAGCTCGTAGCGGTTGTTGAGCGAGAGCGCGGTCTCGAAGGCCTCCTGCGGGCTATCCGTCCATTCCAGGATCTTCTTCCCCCAGTACATGCGCATGTAACCATGCATCTTCCCGGTCTTTTTCATCTCCATCTGGGCGGCGTTCCAGTACGGGTCGTGTGTCTCTGCACGTTCGAACTCCCCGGCCGTGTAGGTGTACTCCCGCGTGTCCCCCGCATGCTCGGCGAGGGTGGTGAGCGCCCAGCCGGGAAGACCCGAGAACCGGTCGTACTCCGGGTTGTGGTACACGTGGTTCATCGAGAGCTCCCGGCGCACGATCAGCTCCTCCAGGTACACATCCGCGTCCTTGTGTCCGGTCTTTCTCACGGCAAGGGCGATGGTGACCGGGGAGATCTGCCCGAAGTGGAGGTAGGGGCTCATCCCCGAGAGCGCCCCTGCATTGGGGTCGTTCCGCTCCTCTGCATACCGGTCAAGGCCGTCATCGAGGAAGCGGGAGAGTCGCTCCCTTGCCGCCGTGGTGCCCCCGGTGAAGGAGGCGACCGGCCCGGGTTCCTGCCTGACAGAAAGCCCGGAGAGGAGGCTGGCCGGATCGTCAGCGGGCTCTCCCCTGATCCCGAGGTCAAGGGACGGGATCCCGAGTACCGTCCGTTCCAGGGGCACCAGGAATTCAGGCAGGCGGCGCCTGATCTTCGGGCGGATGGTGGCCGCAGACCACTCGAGCTTCTCTGAGGCCGCCCTTACCGGGACGACCACATTGCTCTCCACCTCGACAAGCGGGCAGGAGACCTTTCCGGCCACCCGTGCCCGCCAATCCCTTTCGATCCGGAGGTATCCTCCGTCGACCACGACAAGCGAGGCCGATGATGCGAGATCGATCGCGAGATCGTCCGGCGGGGAAATGCGGAGGACGAAAAGGATCCCCCGCTCCTCAAGGGCCCGTGCAGTCTCGAAAAGCCCCGGCAGCATGAACAGGTAATGGCGCAGGGCGGCATCTGGATAGGAGGGGGCGAGGCCGAAGCAGGCGACCATGGGCTGGCCAAGCCTGTTCGCGCGCGTGATCGCATACTCGAGGGCATGGTTGCACTCTTCGCGCTGCGATGCCTGCATCCAGTAGAGCACGTACTCGCCGTCCGGATTCGCATGGTCGTGAAGGCCATGGACCCGTTCGGGAGAGACCGTCATCGGCCATCCCCGTGATCTGCTGCAACGATGCCGGCGAGGAAAAGGAGGCCGATTGCGCCGGGCAATAGAAGCCCGTTTCCAAGATTATACCCCGACCAGAGGGCGATGATGAGCATGAGGCTGGACGCGACGCCGGGAGGCACCTTCTCTCCTCCTACCAGCAGGAAAAAGATCGCCCCGTACAGCATGCCAGTGATCGCCCATCCCGCGAAATTGACCGGCGGCACGCCGTAGTACGGGCCGCCGCCGCTCCATGCCCAGAATCCTGCGTGGACCGCGCCGGGATCGATGGCCAGGTCGGCAAGCACCACGAGGCCCCCGGTTGCCGCCACGCGGGCAGGGAACGATCCGACCCGGCTCGCCAGGGTGACCGCCCCGAGCAGGATGGGGAGGTAGGCAAAGGCGACCGTCCAGGGGACAAGATCAAAAAGGCTAAGCCCGAGTGCCGGGGAGTAAGAGAACGCGCCGTAGGGGATGCCGGTCAGCACGGCCAGCGCCTCCACCGCAAGGCTCAGGGCGCCGAGCACGACTGCGGCCGCGGCCCCACGGGCAGGCCCCAGCCACCGGAGGAGGGCAAAGAGCGAGGGGAGGGCGAGGGCGATGATAAAGAGGGTAGAGAGGGCGGCGTACCTGGGCTCCGGGCGCATGAAGAGGAGACCGGCGGCCAGGCTGAAGATCGACGCCAGCAACACCAGTCTGCGCCTCATCCTTCCTCTCCGGCGTTCGAGATCTCCTCGCACTCGAAGAGCGCCGCGGAGATCCTCCTGCCCGCCACCCACCAGAGGAACGGGATGAAGACGAGCACGGCGACCGCGAACCCGATATTGGTGATCACGAGGAAGTTGAAGATCCCGTGGAAGAGCATGGCGAGGGAAAGCCCGCCAAGGATGACGCCTGCCCTCCGCCGTGCGGGCAGGAACTTTGCATGCCCCAGGGCAAACCCCCACATCACCGCAAAGAGCGCATGGGCAGGCACCGAGATCAACCCCCGGATGATTCCGGTCCCCAGCGCAAGCGAGAAGGACATGGTGTAGGCCGAGAGGACGTAGATGATATTCTCGAGCGTGGCAAACCCGAGGGCCGCCGCGGTCCCGTAGACGATGCCGTCGATGGGCTCATCAAATTCCTTCGAACGGTAGACAAAGCGCTCCACGGAGAGGAACTTGGCTGACTCCTCCACCACCGGGGCGAAGACTGCGACCAGGCTCAGCTGGACCGCGCTCTGGAGGAGCTGGTCGGAGGTGGAGAGGAAGATTCCGAAGTACGACGTATTGAGCAGGATCATGCTGATGGCGTTCTCGAGGAACGCGGCCGGTGCAGTGACAAAGATGCCAAGGAGGAATGTCTGCAGGATCAGGAGCCTTGGTTCCGGTTTGCACCGGTCCTTCCGGTAAAAGTACCAGAGCCAGAAGAGGCCGGGCGCAACCGCCACCACGACCAGAGGGGCGATATCCATCTGATTTCCCAAAGTCGGCAGGTTAAATTAAGGTTTTCATGCCGCGATCCCGGAATTATGAATTGCCGCTGCCAGAAAGAGGATCCCGCCCAGCGAGGTGTTGATGAAGGGGAGGTACCAGTAGATCGATCCGGCGTCCCGTCCCTCGTTGATGAGCACCGCGAGGGGGACTGCCGGGTAGAGGAGGACGAGGACGCTCAGCGGGTGATAGCCGGAGAGCGTGATGACGAGAAGGGAGAGGATGGCCCAGAAGAGGGTACAGAACGCAAGCGAGGTCCTCTCTCCCAGCAGAACCGCCGTCGTCGTGATCCCGGCCGACCGGTCGTACTCGATATCAGGGACCGCAGAGAAGACGTGCATGGCCGAGATGTGGAGGTAGCCCCCCAGGACGAAGAGAGGCGGGGGAAGGCCGCCACCCGCAAGATAGTAGCCGAAGATCCCGGGCATGATGTAGAGCATGTTTGCCGAGAAGTCGAGGAACGGGATCTCCTTGAACCGTAGCGGGCGGGCGCTGTAGAAATATGAGAGCCCGAGGAAGGCGAGAAATACCGCCCTTTCGGTCCAGTCCTGAAAGAGGAGGAGCGTAAGGCTCCCGGCCGAGATGAGGGAGAGGAGCCCGATGAGCATCTTCCGGTCCGCTGGGGAGAACTTATACTCCTTCTCCTCCTTCTTCGGGTTCTGCCGGTCGGTCTCCTCGTCCCAGAGGTCGTTGACCCCGTAGATCAAGATGTTCGCAGGGATAAAGAAGTAGAAGAGGTATACCGCGTATTCCGGCTGGAGAAATGCGTGCCAGTGGTCCATGCCGAGCGCATAGCCCACCACGTAGGTGCCTCCGGTGTAGATCCAGAACCGGAACCTGGAGACCGAGAGGGCGAAGGAAGACCACCGGGAAAGTTGCCTCATAATTCGAGGCCCGATACTGTTCCGGGATATGCCCGGCGCCACGGGTACCTGGAGCATGAATTCTTCACAGCAGTGGCCATGATGCGTGCCCGTGAGGGTTTCACCTGCTCCCGGTAGATGATGAACGGATCAGACCTGATCACCCCGGCAGTCCAGGAATACATCTCGGACGCAGTCCTGACCGGGATGAGCATCCGGCGCGGGATGTACCGGAACCCTTCCTCCCCGCCGCGCTGCCACTGCTCATAGCGATCAAGCTGGTGGTCGATGAAACGGGCAAAGCGGCCGGGATGAAGGCGGACCTGGTCCCATGAAAGCCCCTCGAGGTCAAAATGCGCCATATCCTCCTCCGGGAAGTAGACCCGCCCGAGCCCGATGTCCTCGCTGATGTCCCGGATGAAGTTGATGTACTGCATCGCCCTCCCGAGCAGTCGGGCCGAATGCATCGCCTCGGGAGGGAGGCTGAGGATCTTTGCCATGAAAAGCCCGATCACCTCTGCCGAACCGTACAGGTACCGGGAGAGGTCGTCGAGCGTCCGGTACGAGCGGATGGAGAGGTCCATCTCCATCGACGCGAGAAACGCATCCACCCACGCGGGGTCAAAACCCGCCCTCCTGGAGAGGTCCACGAACGAATCGATGACCACCTCTCCGGTCTGCTCGCCGCCCGCCGCCCGCCGGTAGGTATCCACAAATGAAAAAAAACCCTCCTCCTGCTGGGGGACCGAGTCCACGAGGTCATCGGCAGTCCGTACAAAACTGTACAGGATGAAGACGTCCTCCCTGAACCCGGGAGGAAAGAAGAGGGTGCTCGTGAAGTAGGTGGTGCTCCCTTTCTTGAATATCGTGTAGATGGTGCGGTCGATCACTGGTTCAACCTTCCGGGCGATATTCCTCGCCGATCTCCTTTGCCACGATCTCTGATGAGATCAGGGTCATGGGCACGCCGATGCCCGGGTGGGTATACTGGCCGGAATAGTACAGGTTCTCCACCTTATGGCTCCGGTGAGCCGGCCGGAAGAGGGCCGTCTGGAGCAGGGTATGGGAGAGCCCGAGTGCAGTCCCCTTATAGGCATTGTAGCGCTCCTCAAAGTCCGTGAGCGCAAATATCCTCTTCACCTCCACCTCGCCCCTGATATCCTCTCCAATCGTCCGCTCCAGGTGATCCATGATCAGGGTATAGAACTGCTCCCTCTGCTGGGGGCTGTCTTCCAGCCCGGGAGCGAGGGGGACGAGGATGAAGAGGGTCTCGCAGCCCTCGGGTGCTGCCGTGGTATCGGTGAGGGAGGGCACATTGACGTAGTAAGAAGGAGTCTCCGGCCAGGCGGCATGCTCCGGGTTGAAGATCCGGTCGAAACTCGACTCCCAGTCCTTATCGAGGAAGAGGGTATGGTGGGCGAGGTTCCCCACCTTCTTCCTGACCCCTAAATACACCACGAAGGCCGAGGGGGCAAGCACCTTCTTCTCCCAGTACCTCTCCGGGTAAGTCCGGTAGGCCGCATCGAGGAGGTTCATCTCGGAAAACGGGTAATCGGCATTCACCAGCACAATATCGGCATCATAAAAGCCCCTGCTGGTGGTCACCCCGACCGCCTTCCCGTTCTCCACATTGATCTTCTCGACCGGCTCGTTGAAGGAGAACGTGGCGCCCTCGCGCATCGCAAGCCGGTAGATCGAATCGGCCACCTTCCGCATCCCCCCCTCCGGGTAGAAGACGCCGAGGGTCATATCGATGTGGGACATGATGTGATAGAATGACGGGGTGTTCTCCGGCGACCCTCCGAGGAACCCAATGGAGTACTCCACGATCTTACGTGCCTTGTCACTCTCAAAGTAGCGGCGGACGAAGGTGTCGAGGTTCTCGAGGATGTGGAGTTTCCGCCCTTCAAAGAGGAGCTTTCCGTTCAGGAAATCCAGGATGGAGCGGTAATCCCGGTATAAGAGCTCCCCCATGGAGAGTTCGTACTTCTCCTTCGCCGAGGCGAGGTACTCCTCCAGCCTCTTCCCGCCCCCTTCCTCGAGCGAGTTGAAGAGCGCGATATTCTTCGCACGGTCCGGCGAGATGTCGACCACCTTCCCGTCTCCGAAGTGGATCCGGTATGAGGGGTCGAGCCTCCGAAGCTCAAACTCCCGGGAAGGAGCGGTGCCGCACTCTTCGAAGAACTTCTCGTACACGTCCGGCATCAGGTACCACGAAGGACCCATATCGAAAAAATACCCTTTTTCGTGGTATACGCTTGCCCTCCCACCCGGCATCTCGTTCTTTTCAAAGACCAAGACCTCGTAGCCCTTCCGGGCGAGGAGGGCGGCGGCGGAGAGCCCGCCGAATCCAGCACCGATAATGACCGCTTTCATCCCATTGCACCCCATTCAAAGAATATTACCGGATTCTCGTTCGTAGAGCATAAATTTTTCTTCCATACCAATCAATTCCGGGTGAATGGCGTAAGGCGGCAGTCTCCCCGGGCGGTTGCAAGCGCCCGGACGGCACTGTGCTCCTTGTCCTTGATCTCAAGCATGATATCCATGTCGAGGGAACCCGTCTCTTTGAGGAACTGCCGGAAGTCCCGGATATCGATGGACCCTGCGTGCGAGCCCGGGCGTTCTCCCGGCTCCCCGGTGCTGTAGTCCACCATGGGGAGCCCGTCCTCCGCGCTCCACGTCTCCCCCGCCAGTTCTACCGCCAGGGCAGTACCCTCCCCCGAGGGGTTGAGCGCGTGGTGGAGGGTATCGAAGAGGACCGGGGCTCCGGTCTCCTCGTGGATCCGGAGGCAGTCCTGCAGCGTATAGGAACGGTCGTCATTCTCGATCACCAGCCTTCGGCTCACGGCCTCCGGGAGGAGCGCATGCTGGTCGACGAAACGCTCCATGGCCTTCTCTTTCTGCCCGTACACGCCTCCCACGTGGAGCTGGATCTTCGCGGTGGGATCGAGCCCGAGGAGGTCGAGCACCTCTGCATGGTACACAAGTTCTTTTCCGCTCCGCTCCACCACCTCCGGTCGGGGCGAGTTGAGCACGATGAACTGGTCGGGGTGCATCGAAATGCGCATCTCATGCTGGCGGATCATGCTGCCAATTCCGGAAAAATCCTTCCGAAACCGCCCCTGCCAGTCGGCCGCCCTGCAGACCGGGTGGGATGCGAAGGGGACGAGATCCGAGGAGATACGGAAGAAGAGGATCCCGCGTGCGGCGTTGAAATCGAGGATCCTCGCAAGACAGGCGAGGTTCTCTTTCACCGTGTCGAAAAGGCGCTCCTCGGTATAGGATTTGAGCCGGAACGTCCTTGTCCTGCACGAAAGAGAGAGGTTGATGCAGGGATACCCGATCTTCAAGCGTAAATGATTCGTGCAGGGAAGGGCAATAAATGTGAGTGCAGAGTACCGACGACGAAGCGTTTTTTACCGAGCTCTCCCTGCACGGCAGGACAGACAGATCCCTCCTCCTCTTTCGCGAGCTGATCCTCGGGCACTACAGGGAGCGCGGGCGGCACCACCTTCCCTGGAGGAAGACCTCCGATCCGTACCACATCTTCGTATCAGAGGTGATGCTGCAGCAGACACAGGTCATAAGGGTCTTCGAGTATTTTCCTCGCTTCATCTCGGCATTCCCGGACTTTGCATCGCTCGCCGCCACACCGCTCGCCGAGGTGCTGCGCGCCTGGCAGGGGCTCGGGTACAACCGGCGGGCAAAATTCCTCCGGGAAAGCGCCCGCACCGTGGTCGAAGAGCACGGCGGAATCCTCCCTGATGATCCGGCGATCCTCGTTACCCTCCCGGGGATCGGCAGGGCCACCGCGGCATCGATCGCCGCATTTGCATTCGATCTTCCGGCCGTCTTCATCGAGACCAATATCAGGAGGGTGTTCATCCATTTCTTCTTCCAGGACAGGACAGATGTCCAGGACCGGGAGATCCTCCCGATTCTCGCAAGATCCCTCGAAGGCGTCTCCCCGAGGGAGTGGTACTCGGCCCTCATGGACTACGGTACAATGCTGCGGGAGAGCGGGATCGACCCCAACCAGAAGAGCCGTTCGTACCGTAAGCAGTCACCCTTCGAAGGCTCGGACCGCCAGCTCCGCGGCAGTATCCTGTGCCTGCTCCTCGACGAGGAGGAGTATTCGAGAGAGGAGGCGGCCGAACTCCTCGGCGAGACGCCCGAGAGGGCCGGTGCAGTGATGGGGGTCCTGGAGAAGGAAGGGTTCTGCGTGGCGGAAGCGGGCAGGTACCGTCTCGTGCAGCACGAGCGGCGGCCCGATGATCTCATATAGGGCGCATGCGCACCTTCCACACAGGTGCAGGATGATTCGTAATCCAGGTATCGGGTGTGCCGTACTCCTCATGCTCGCACTGCTCTGCGGGCCCTCGGCGGCATTGAGCGACCATGCAGAGCTGTGGAACCAGAGCACCATCAGCAATATGAAGGCAGCCTCCGTCTCCCCGGATGCCGGCTTCGTCGCCGGCGGGACCTACGACGGGAGGGTGCTGCTCTTCTCCATCGAAGGGGAAGAGGTATGGGTGCAGGAGGGCAGGGGCCCCGTCCAGGCGGTGGCTGTAGCCGGGAACGCAGACCTTGTCGCCGTCGGGACAGAATCCGGATACCTTGCAGTATACGGCAGCAGCGGGGAGATGCTCTGGGAAGAGCTGCTGGGAAATAACGTCTATGACGTGGACGTCTCGGAGGACGGAGGTCGCATTGCCGCCGGGTCTGACGACGGCTACCTCTATCTCTTCGATAGCGAGGGCGAACCCCTCTGGAAGTACCGGGTCGGGGGATCTGTCCACGGGGTGGGCATCTCGGATGACGGGGAGGTCGTTGCTGCCGGGAGCGATAACTTCCAGGTCTTCGCTCTCTCCGGGGAGGGAAGGCGGATATGGCAGTACCGGGCAGAAGGACAACTCCGTGACGTGGACGTCTCTCCTGACGGTGGCATTACCGCCGCCGGTACCACCGGCAACACCTTCCTCCTCCTTGACGAGAGCGGGAGCCTCGTCTCCAGCCGGACATTCGAGAAGGCCGTGACTTCTGTCTCGTTGGCAGAGATGGGCCTGTTCACGGCAGTGGGGTCGGCGGACCGGTATGCATATCTCTTCGCAAAGGGTGACCCGCGGCCCCTCACCTTCTTTACCGATGGGGCGGTCCGTGACGTCTCCCTCTCCCCGCTCGGGAAGTACCTGGCGGTCGCCTCCGATGACGGTGCACTCTACCTCCTCGGTTCAGCGTCCGTCACAGAACCGGTAGCGCCCCCCACCACGGCACCTCCCTCGCCGGAGCCCACCCCAGAGCCGCTCAAGCCCACCGGCGCCATATCCATCGGTTCTGTGCCCGAGGGTGCCGGGGTCTGGATCGATGGGGAGATGAGAGGGGATACCCCCCTCCTCGTCGAGGAAGTGCCGGTGGGGACCCATCAGCTCACCCTCGAGAAGGAGGGCTACGTGGAATGGAGTGCAAGCGTCCCCGTGGAGGAGAATGAGACCGCGACCCTGACCGCCATGATGGCGCCGGAACCAACACCCACACAGGCCCCCTTCCCCTCCATGCTCCTCACCACCGCAGTGGCCGGGGCCGTCCTCATCGCAGGAAGACGGGCGATCCTCCGCCGTTAATTCCCCCATTTTTCTTAAGAACAGGTAAATAGATCCATGACCCTCCTATGCCTGTGAACCCTGTCAGGCCCATGCTGGCCATTACCGGAGAGCCCTTCTCTTCTCCTGAATGGATCTTCGAGCCCAAGTTTGACGGGACCCGGGCCATCGCCCATATCAGGGGGAAGTCGGTCACCCTCCAGAACCGGAGACTGCATACCATCACCGCCCGGTACCCGGAACTCGAAGGCGGGATTACGGAGGCCACCGACAGGGAATGCACGCTCGACGGCGAGATCGTGGTCTTCGATGGTGAGAAGATCGATTTCCAAGCACTCCAGAGACACGAGCAGCAGAGGGACGAGAGAAAGATTGCCTACCTTGCAGAGACCATTCCCGCGACCTACGTCGTCTTTGACATCATCTCACTCGGAGGCAGGGACCTTCTCGGCGAGCCGCTCATGGAGCGGAAGGAGCGTCTGGCAGACGCGGTTACACCCAACGAGCGGGTGGTGGTCATCGATTACGTCAGGGAGATCGGGGAGGAGTATTTCGCCGCCGCCGTGCAGCTGGGCATGGAGGGGATCATGGCAAAACGCCTCGGTTCGACCTAC
>JAVVFN010000050.1:0-9116 GCA_032250645.1 Methanomicrobiaceae archaeon
AGTTAATAGGTATGCCTGAAAACCAATGGTTGATCACTACTGGTCCACGAGATTAACATGGAATCCCCCACGTCCCTGCCCCTCGAGCGGTTGTCGCTGCGCCATTACCTGATCCTGGTTTTCGTCTCGATTATTGTGCTCGTCATCGGTTTCCTCATCACGAGCGCGTATATCGAGGCAAAACAGGATACGATCGCGCAGGATGAATACCTGAGGCAATATACCGAATTGAACGTGCGGGAGTCTCTGGGACTCGTAAACCAGGGCCTCACGCTCTACGACAATACCCTGAATAACAGGATGGCCGCATCATTCCCGGGATTCCTCGAAGCGTACGCAGAGAGCGGGAATGACCCCTCAAACATGGACCTGGAGGGGCTGAAAAGAGAACTCGGGCAAAATTTCGACGGCGAGCTCGACCTCTACGTCATCAATGAAACCGGGGTGATCGTCAGCTCAACCGTCCCCGAGGTGATGGGCCTTGATTTCTCCGGGTATCCCGACGTATATGACAGGTTATTAATGGTGCTGGCCGGAGAATCATTTGCCGCCGACCGGGTGGTCCCTTCGGTCACCAATGCGAGTGATACTGCGGTGACCGGTATGTTAAGAAAATTCGCCTACATGCCCACTCCCGATCACCGGTACATTCTCGAGATGGGGCTTTCTTCCGGCTCCTTTGAGGCCGAACGGGCTGATCTATCCTACTACGAAACCGCAGAAAAACTCGCTTCGATCAACCCGAACCTCGTCCGTATCCGGGTTTTCGACGTGCACAAGAACGTCTTTGCGAAAGGGGGGATCTACCGATCGGCATCACCGGATCCGGAACAGGAAATCGTCCTTGACCAGATCCTTGCTACCCGGTCCGGTCTGGTCACCTCACCCGATCCGCATACGACGGTAAAATACCTTTTCCTCAACCAGAGCGACCCGAATTCACCATCAGATATGAGCGTGATCGCCCAGATCACCTACACCGACGCGATCCTGGAGGAGAAGCTCAATTCCCTCCTCGTCTTTCACCTCTCGCTCGGATTTCTTGCAGTACTGCTCGGAATCCTCTCGGCTTATGGGGCGTCGCGTCTGATCACAAAGCCGATCAACGAGATCGTCGAAGACGTGGGCATCATCTCGAAAGGAGAGCTCGATCATACCATCAGGAGTATGAGAAACGCCGAATTCACCATCCTTGAGCAGAGCATCAACCTGATGATCAGGAGGATCAGGGAGGAGAGCGAGGAGCTTGAACGGAAGAATGCCGAGCTGAAGGTCGCCGCCGAGATCCAGCAGAGCTTTCTCCCGCAATCGATCGAACAGGTCCCCGGGTTCGACTTGGCTGCACTGAACGTTCCTGCAAAGATGGTGGGAGGGGACTTTTACGACATCATTCCGACCGCGGAGATTCCGGGAAGGAGCGGGTCTTTTGGAATCATCATCGCTGATGTATCGGGAAAAGGCCTCCCGGCAGCGATATTCATGGCATTATCGAAGGTCGTCCTTCACGCAAATGCGACCTGGCATTCCCGGCCGATGATTGCGATCCGGGAGGCAAACACCACGATCAGTGGTGAATCGAAGACGAGCATGTTTGTCACGGCATTCTATGGGATCATCGATCCGGCCTCGTACAGCTTCACCTATGTCAATGCAGGGCATAATCCTCCCATGATCGTACGGGAGGAGAGCGACTCAGTCCGTGAACTTGATCCGACCGGTATCGCACTTGGAGCACTGGAAGGTGCTGAATATGACGAAAAGACGGTCTCCCTTAAATCAGGGGATATCATCGTGCTCTATACCGACGGCATCACAGAGGCAATGAATGACAGGGAAGAACTGTTTGGGGAAGAGAGGCTTCGAAGCATCCTTCTCAAGAACCGCGGCCTTCCCGCTGACGCGCTAGCGAAGGTTATTCTCGATGAAATCGACCTCTTTTCCAGCGGAGAACCGCAGTCAGACGACATTACCCTCCTGATCGTGAAAGTCCTGTAACCTGTGGCTTTCTCATACCAATGCCACTATCCCCCCGTATCGATGACAGGGTGACTGTCCCCTCAAGGCCTTCAGTGGGCAGAACGGCAGCTCCGGGAATCATGCAATCAGTGTTCCATATGAATTTCCAGGACAGACCGGGAGCCGGAAGCAACAGAGCGTACCCTGTCGGCATACCCGCGGATGAGGAAGCCTCCCAGCCGGAGGAGGCCTGAGGGATCGGAGAGGATCTCCTCTTCCGTGGGACGCGCCTCGGGGAGGGGGAGAGGCCCCCCCTCATACGAGACTGTCGCATCCAGGTTATACTCGTCGAAGGATACCGCGACCTCCACCGACCCGGATGAGAGCCGATGGTCGATGATCAACTCACAGGCCTCGGTGAGCGCCGTGGCCATCTGCCGGATCACCTCCTTCCTCGCAGCCCACTGTTCACCAGAACGTTCCATGAAGAGGAATATCTGCTCAGATATCGGGCTCTCCTGATCAACGGCCATGAAAACAGTCTTTTTTATCCCGATCCGCATTACGAGGTTCAGCAGGATCGCAAGGACGGTGGCCAGTGAAAGGGCCGAGTCAACGACCGGACTGAGGAATTCCGGGAGACCCTGGTAGGCCCCGGGGATCAGGTACACGGAAAGACCGAAGATGAAAGAGATCCCGATCACGAAAATCTTCCGTGAATCCAGCATCCTGGTGGTGATCGTCTGGAGACCCCCCACGATGATAAATCCGGCGACATAGATCAGGCTCCCTCCAATCACCGGCCCCGGCATGATGAGGAAGACCATGGCAAGGACCGGGAGAAACGCAAGCCCGATCAGGATCGCACCGGTCATAAAACCGATATACCGGCTCGTCGAGCGTGTGGCAATCGAAAGACCGATGTTGGATGAGGACCCGGTCTGGCCCATGCCCCCTAAAAGCCCGCCGAGGGTTGTCCCTATCCCGTCCGCAAAGAGCCCTGACCGGACATTCATCATGTCCGGCCGCTTCCATTCTGTGTCATTGATGCGCTGGCAGATCGAAAACTCTCCGACACTTTTCACAAATGTCACGATCGCCGCAAGAGAAAACGGGATGAGGAGCGCCGAATCGAACGATACCCCGAAGTACCGTATGTCGGGAAATGCGATGAGAGGGGATGATGCGATCTGGCCGAGGGGATCGCTGCCTGCAAGCCCTGTCGCAATGCAGAGCACATAGCCGACACCCATACCCACAATGACCGGGAAGAGGTTCAGCTTACCCTTCACCCAGATGGTCACCCAGACAATAACGGCGAGCGTGATACCGGAGACCAGCGTGGCAAGAGCGGAGGGGGATGAATCCAGGGTGGCCATACCAAAGAAATTTGGGAGAGCGTAGGGCACCACCGCGACCCCCAGCATCATGATCACAAGGCCCGTCACCTCGACCGGGAAGAGGATCCTCAGCCGGTGGACGATGCGGGAGAGTGCGACCTGCAGCAATCCTGATGCTGCCGTCATCCCGCAGAGCAGGGAGATACCGCCGGACTGCACGGCAAGGATGGATGCAGAAACAAAATTTGGGCCGCTTACCCGCGGGATGAGAAAGCCGGACCCGAATTCAGGGTGGTTTACCGACTGGAATATGGTGGAAATGCCGTTTGCCAGCATTGACATTGAGACGAAAAACGCCGCAGCCCCCGCCTCAAGGTTTGTGGCCCTGGCAACCAGGATGGGGAATATGAATGCCGTTGCGACGATGCCGGTATGCTGAAGACCGAGCAGGAAGAGTGTGGGGCCGGGTGGTTTGTCTCCGACACCATACTCGAGATCCGGCGGGCGCATGCAAACGAAGAAAAGACGTGTGATTATTAAAGGGATCTGATCTGGCGATGGAAATCTCGGGAACAGGGGATTTTGGCCGCCCTCTTCAGGGCCTTAGGACGCCTAAAGGAGCCGCCAATGCGATCAGGGATAGAAACCCGATTATCGCCGCAGACTGAAAAAATGCATGAATAGCTTTGGGCGAAGGTCCCCGGGGGTTTTCGAACTTCTATCAGGCACCTTTTGAATATCTGCACTTCTATGGTGCGCCAGCGAGTCGGTGAGTCGTATCATATGCGGGTGGAAAAAACGTCCCGACGCTTGAGGAAGGAAAAAACGATTTTATAAAAATTAATGCTTCACGCCTTTTGCCAGCCGCTCGCACATCCGCTGAAGCTGGGGTGAGATCTCGAGCGGGTCAAGGATCGCTTCGATGATGGCCGTCTCTCCTGATGCCCTTGCACCGGCAAGCGCATCGAAAAATTCTTTCTCGGTCTTTGCCAGGCAGCCCTTCCCTCTTCCGGTAATCTCCGGGATGCGGTGGTACTGCCAAGGAGCGACGTCATTGAAGGGCCCGTCGATCATGGGCCGCTCTGTCCCAAACCCGCTATTATTGAGCACCACCACGATGGGGTTTTGCCCGTACCGGGCCGCGGTGGAGATCTCCATCCCGGTCATCTGGAAAGCCCCGTCCCCCACCACCACCACCGGCCGGAGATCCGGGCATGCGGCCTGGACCCCGATCGCGGCCGGTACCGAGAACCCGAGCGAGGAGTAGTAGATCGGAGAGAGGAAACGGGATGGTCCCCGGGTGGTGATGCCGATGCAGCTCATCACCGCATCCCCGATATCGGCGATGAGCACCATCGATTCGTCCATGAAGGCGTTAAGGGCAAGAGCGATACGGGCAGGGGTGAGTGTGGCCTGCGCAGGAGAGAAGGAGGGGAACCTCTCCTCCTGGGAAGGCGGTAGATACCGGTTATCGTGGACCGCAAGCGGCATACCGGCAAGGAGCCTGACGACCCCGAGCCCGTCTCCGGAAAAAGAACGTCCGCCGAGGGTTATGCCCTCGCCGGAGAGGGTGATCATGCGATTTGGATCGAGCGTTGCCGTATTCCCACCCAGGTTCACATCGTTCAGGCTGACGCCCACAAGGAGGAGGCAGTCGCTGCCTTCCACGTACTCCCGCACCCGCGGATCCTCGATCACCCCTGCATAGATACCAAGATACAGGGGATGCGTCTCGGCGATTGCAGATTTGCCAAGCATCGTGGATACCATGGGGATACGGGCTTTCTCTGCCAGGGACGCCACCTCCTGCCCGAGGCCGTGGCGTGCGACCTCCACCCCAGCCATGATCACCGGGCGGGCTGCGGCGTTGAGAAGCGATGCGACCTGGTCAAGCACCCCGGAGGGAACACCTTCTTTCTTCTCTATTGTGGGTGCAGGACGGGGGGCTTTCTCCGCGCCGGGAACCACATTCACCATATCACGGGGAAGCTCGATGTAGCCCGGTCCTTTCCGTCGGAGCACCTCGGAGATGACGCGGTCGATCTCCCCGTACGCTCCTGCAGGATCGCGGAGTTCGGTGGAGGCGACGGTGATCCGCTCGAAGATCCGGTACTGGTCATCAAAATCCCGTACCAGGTGGTGGAGCAATGCACCCGCCTTCCGCTCTCCCCACCCGGGAGCGCCGGCGATGACCAGCACAGGAGACTTCTCTGCGAAGGCCTCCGCGGTGGTGTTCACGACCTTCAGGCCGCCGACATTGTAGGTGACGCAGACCACCCCGAGACCCCGCATCCGTGCGTAGGCGTCCGCGGCAAACCCTGCCCCCTGTTCATCACAGGTGTTGATCACCGCAAGAGGGCTCCTCGAGAGCATGGCATAGAAGTTCAGGACATAATCCCCCGGCACCCCAAAGACATGCCCGGCCCCGTAATCCTGGATCTTCTGGATCAGGTATTCGCCGATACTGGGGGCGCTATCGATCCCCTTCTTTTCCATATAAGAGGGAAGCACCTGATTATTTATACGCTTTCGGAAGGTGTGCACTTCACCTGCACCATCGTTTCGATCCTATCCCTTTATCTCGTAATATCCGTATCCTTTCTACCATGAGAATCCTGGCCGTCCTCCTGATCGCCTCGTGTGTCCTTGCCGCCGGCTGCATGGGCCCTGGCCCCACACCAGAGGTGGTGGTGACTCCGACAATCACTCCTCCGCCTGTATCCGGCACCGCGGCAACGACGGAAGAGATGGTGGCCTTTGTGATGAAAGCCTTCGAGTATGCGAATGTATACGGAAAAGAAGCTGCAATCGCAGAATTCAACAACCAGGCCGGCCGGTTCGTGGAGGGTGAACTCTATATCTTCGCCTACGACCTGGAAGGGACCACGCTTGCCCTCCCCTTCCAGCCGGAGATCATCGGGACCAACCGCTGGAATGTCACCGATGCCTATGGCACCCCCTTCATCCAGGAGATCATCGGTGCCGCGGGGTCCGGCGGGAGATTCGTCCGTTACTACTACCCTGACCCGGCGGAGAACTTCACCGTAAGGCCCAAGATCAGCTATGTCATGATGGTGGATGGGGAGTATGTCATCGGTTCGGGCATCTATGGTGCAGATGAAGAGGATTCCCTCATCCGGGTAGGAGGAGATCTGGCGGTGAGGGACGAGCTGAGGGGCTTCGTCGAAGGTGCAGTCGCATATACCCGCGAGCACGGGAAGGAGGAGGCGCTTGCGGAGTTCAATGACCCGGGCGGGAGGTTTGTCAGCGGCGAGCGCTACATCTATGCCTTCGACTACGAAGGGACGACCCTGGCGCTCCCCCACCAGCCGCAGCTGATCGGGACCGATCTTTCCGGCCTGCAGGACCCCTACGGCGTCAATTATACCATGGTCGAGATCCACCTCGCCGAACAGGGTGGGGGATACCTCTTCTACCACTACCAAAACCCTGCTCACGACATGGCTCTCGAGCCCAAGATGAGTTATGTCGCTCCGGTGGACGAAGACTGGTGGCTGGGGGCCGGGATCTACCTCTCCGATGTGCCCCATCCGACATCGATTGCTGATCTGGCCGCCTTCGTGGAGAACGCCGCGGCCTATGCGGCAAGCGTGGGAGAGCATGCTGCACTTGCCGAATTTCAGCAGAAAGAGGGGCAGTTCTCGCAGGGGAACCTGTACATCTATGCTTACGACTATGACCGCACCCTCCTCGCGCACCCCTACGAAGCGCACGTGGTCGGGACGGACCGCTCGAACTGGACCGATGCCCGCGGCGTCCCTGTGATTCGGATCGGCGCGTATACGGCATCGCGTGGAGGGGGGTATATCGCCTATCTCTATCCGGCACCGGAAGGCGGGGTCATCGATGAAAAAGCGCTGGATAGCTACCAGCCCAAGATAGGGTACGTCTATCCGGTGGATGAGAACTGGTGGATTGGCTCGGGGATCTACTTCTATGACATGGTGCCGATGGGTGCCGGGAGGCCGGAGGTCATATCGAGGATGATAGGGCTTGTCGAAGATGCTGCTGAATACGGGCAGACGCAGGGTACCGCAGCAGCCTTCGCCGCGATCTCCGATACAACGGGACGTTTCGTGGACGAGGAAGGGCACTACATATACGCCTATGACTACAATGGCACGCTCCTTGCCCAACCCTATCTGCCGGAGAAGATCGGCACGAGCCTCATCGACCGCACCGACCCCTTCGGCATGGAGAACATCCGCGCACTCTGTGACACCGCAAAAGAAGGCGGAGGATACGTTGTCTTTGTCTGGCCAAACCCGGAGAGGAAAAACCAGGACGAACTCAAGATCGGGTATGTTCTCCCGGTGGATGAAGAATGGTGGGTCGGGTCAGGAGTCTACCTGAGCGAGATCACCGGCGTGGATTCCCCCTCCCTCTCCACCTAGTACCGTCAGTCATCGGCAGTGTTCATCCTCCCAACATCGCCTTTCTTCAGGCACTTTCCGGATTAGGATGAAAGTCTCATCCTTCATTGGACACTTCATACTCGGAAAGCAAGAATCATGTTGTTGAAAGATGCTGCGCCGATCGATATGAACTGAAGGGGCGCAGGTCGGGCTGACCTTTTGATTTATCTGGTGGCATTCGTATCTCTAATGCATGAGGACCATCCACCTTCTGGTTATCTTAATCGTATTGGCGCTTCTCCTTGCCGCCGGTTGCACGGGCCCTGGCCCGGCACCAACGCCGGGGGTGACGCCGACCGGCCAGATCGACCAACCGGCGGCCGATCCGTCAACCGCGCTGGCCCGGTTCACAAATGAAGTGAACACCCCCCTGCTGGAGATTGACCGCGCCCTTGCCTCGGCGGCGACTGAACTTGGCACTACCGGGATCTCGGGTCCGGAGGCGAACGAAACGCTTGCACGGCTCGCAGCCTCTTCACCGTACACGATGGATGCCGTCACAATCTCACCGGAGGGGAGGATCGCGGCCGTGATGCCCGAGCAGTACTGGGGAGCGATCGGGGTGGAGGTCGGGAACGAGAGCCACAACCAGCAGGCCCTCCGGGAAAAGAGGCCCCTGATGACCCCGGTCTTCCCTTCAGCCGAAGGGTTCGACGCCGTCTCGATCCGGCGGCCGGTATGGAACAGCACCGGAGCGTTCCTGGGATTGGCCACGGTCCTCGTCAACCCGTCCCAGCTGCTCGCGGCGCATGCGGACCGTGCTCTTGCCGGCACCAATTTCACGGCATGGGCGATGCAGGCCGACGGTTTCCTGATCTATGACCGCGACCCCGGCGAACTGGTCGGCCACAACCTGTTCACAGACCCGCTCTTCGAGGACTACCCGGATCTGGTGGCGCTCGCAACGCGGATGGCGGCAGAGCCGTCGGGAACCGGCACGTATACCTACGTGTCGACGGGTGGTGGCCGCCCCGTCACGAAGGAAGCGGTCTGGGCGACGGCCGGGCTCCACGGAACCGAATGGCGGCTCGTGGTCGCCGAAGAAGTCTGAAAAGCAGGGGGGATAGAGCTCCCCTTTTTGGCACTACGGGGAAGTGTTCTTTCACTCTTCTCCGATATCTTCGTACCAGAGTTCTGGTCTTGCTGCGATGAAATCGCGCATCATCTGGATGCACTCCGCATCGTTCAGGATCACGAGTTCCACGCCTCGCGAGCGGAGGTACTCCTCCGGCCCCTGGAAGGTCCGGTTCTCCCCGATCACCACCTTCGGGATCCTGTAGAGCAGGACCGCTCCGCTGCACATGTCGCACGGGGAGAGCGTGGAGTAGAGAACCGACCGGCGGTAGTCTCCGGCCCGGAGCCTTCCTGCATTCTCGAGGCAGTC
>JAVVFN010000051.1:0-9084 GCA_032250645.1 Methanomicrobiaceae archaeon
ATGGCAAAATTACCATTCACAGGGCAATTGGCACATTTGTTACAGACCATGATTACACAAATCCCCTAATTTTCTTTTTTCCACGTGTATGATGAGGCACACGTGTCACCCCGGGGCTCCGACACTATCATCTTTTCTCGATTTATCTCAATGTGAAAAGAATCGGTCAGACCCCCGGAAACGGAACATTCAACTAATTGCATTTTTTGTTTTTAAATATTTCCCACAAATATATACGGTCTTGTTATTACTACCCCCATCAGTAAATGACCCCGGGTTTATTGTATATTGCACGTGGATTCCATCCCCCTATCTTCTGGAATACTTTTTACCCCCCTTCCGCGAGATCTGTTAAGGAAGATTCGTGGTCACCATGAATTCGGGAAGACTCAAGATATCCTGGGCCAGGCAGTATATGAAGGTCCTGGAGACGATAAGTGACGAATTTGAAGAGGAAAAGCCCCTTGAAGGGCTCACCGTGGGGATGGCGCTTCACGTGGAGGCGAAGACCGCGGTGCTCGTCGAGACCCTTGCCGCAGGCGGCGCCGAGGTGCATATCACGGGATGTAACCCGCTCTCGACACAGGATGACGTGGCGGCAGCCCTCGATGAGGTCCCGGGGGTCTCCTGCTACGCGAAGCGGGGGGTCGGGACCGAAGAGTATTATGCGGCAATCGACCGGGTGCTTGACGCCAGACCCGACATTACCATCGATGACGGCATGGACCTCATCCACCGGCTCCACACCGGACGGCGGGAGCTGCTCGAGGGAGTAATTGGCGGCTGCGAGGAGACCACCACCGGCATCCACCGGCTCCGGGCGATGTCGGCCGCGGGGAAGCTCGCATTCCCGGTGATCGCGGTGAACGACACCCCGATGAAACGGTACTTTGACAATGTGCACGGGACGGGCGAGAGTGCACTCACCGCGATCATGGTCACCACCAATGCGCTCATCGCGGGTAAACGCCTGGTGGTGGCCGGATACGGGTTCTGCGGAAGGGGGCTTTCGCACAAGGCAAAGGGGCTCGGGGCCCGCGTGATCGTCACAGAGGTCGACCCCCGTCGGGCCCTTGAGGCTTACATGGACGGTTTTTCGGTGATGACCATGGAAGAAGCGGCCAGAATCGGGGAGATATTCGTGACCACGACAGGGAACGTCCATGTCATCACGGGGAAACATTTTCCGCTCATGCAGCCAGGGGTCGTACTCTGCAATGCCGGTCACTTCAATGTGGAGATCGATATCCCGTGGCTGGAATCGCATGCGGAGAGGACGGAGACGCGTGACGGCATCGACACCTACTTCATCGAGGGAAAGCCGATCCACGTGCTTGCCGAGGGAAGGCTCGTGAACCTGGCGGTCCCCAAAGGAATGGGCCACCCGATCGAGGTCATGGACCTCTCTTTTTCGCTCCAGGCGCTCTCCGCCCGGTATATAGCGGAACATGGGCCTGAGCTTGCACCGGGAGTCCATAACGTCCCGGTGGCAATCGACGAGCGGGTCGCCCGGCTCAAGCTTGAAAGCCTCGGGATCGCGATCGACCAGCTCTCTCCTGAGCAGCGAACCTATCTTTCGAGCTGGGAGATCGGTACCTGAGGATCCCCCTCTTTTGAGCCCCGGTGCGCCGCGAAGAGGTACTCCTGCGCATAGCCGGCATATTCCCCGAAGTAGTCCTGTCCGAACCTCCGGATGAACTCATATTCGCGGCAGCTTCCGGGTGAGCCGGCGCACGCGTCTTTGAGATAATAGCGGCGGACCACCCTCCGGATCCAGACATCCACAGGAAATGCCTCAAGCTTCTGGAAACCGAAGAGAAGCACGCAGTCCGCCACCTTCGGGCCCACCCCGGGAAATGCACGCAGCAGGCGGCGTGCCTCGGGGCAGGGGAGATTGGCAATCTGGTCTGACCACCCCGGATGCGCAACGACCCGGCGGGCGGCCCCGATAAGGTAGGGAGCCCGGTAGCCGAGCCGGCACGTCTCAAGGTCCCTCGTCGTGCAGGCAGCGAGGATTTCTGCAGACGGAAATGTAAAATGCGATTCATCGATCTCCTTCCCGAGTGCTGCGGAAAGGTCTGCTACCATCTTCCTGATCCGTGGGATATTCGCGTTCTGCGCACACAGGTACGAGATCAGGCATTCCCACGGGTCCTGTGATACCAGCCGGAGCCCGCGGTGCTCCGAGATCGCCCGGTGGATAAGCGGGTCCCGGTCGATGGATGCCAGCACCCGTTCAAGGTCAAGGTCCAGCTGGAAATAGGACCTGATCTCGGTTTCTTCGAAACCCCGGTACTCCAGGAGAGAGCCCTGCTTTCGCACCTGCACGAGATTGCCGCCGACCACCCCCTCCCACCAGTCCCCGTGCTTCTCCCAGCCGAAGAGCTGGCCGCAGGAGAGAGTGCAGTCAAGGTCAAAGGGCGTATCCCCGGAAAGATAAAGGTACTTCACGGCCTCTTCCCCTGCGCAATGAGGCCGAATCTCGAGAGGATCTCCTCGATCTCCTGTGCGGGAGTGAAGAGCTCGGGCTCCTGGGTAAAGTGATAGGAGATCCACCGTGTCTGTCCATCCTCGATCCGGTTATAGAAGTAACATGCCGGACACCCCTCCTCCCGCTTCTCGATCCTGACCAGCGGAAGGAGGAGAAGGGGCGCGCTGTAATCCCGGAAGAACAGGTAGAGATGACCACTGTCCAGAGGGACGACCGTCCTGATCGCAACATCCCTGAAAGGAACGCGTGTCCCTCCAAGATCCTCCGCCCTGTAGCAGAAGATGCCCTCGTGGTACTCCCCGCTCCCGGGATCGACCAGTCTGGCACCGGTAAAAAGGGGTCCTATCGCCTGCCGGAACTCATTCAGCAGCTCTTCCAGCTCGGAAAGCCGGGACTGCGCCTCCTCTTTCCCCACAACTCCGCCATGTGCCTTCCAGAGATTCCTGAGATCGGCTCCCTCGTCCAGGATGGCAAAGATCCTCTTCCGGGTGATCGTCTCAAGGAACTCCGGTTCGGGATCGCCGTAGAGAAGGAGGCATTTCTCCCGCATCTCCGAAAGGGAGAGGAACTTGCGGGTCTGGCGGGCGAGCCTCCGCCCCAGCACGTTCCATGCACGGTACGATGCAAAACGGAATGAGTCCCGGAAACGGGGATCATCCTCGAGGAGGTCCACGCCGAGCTCCGTGGAGAGCGGCCCGACGGCGCTGAGCATGATGATCGCAATGAACTGGGATGCCGCTTCAAAGAAATGAAAGAGGTGATCTGTGCCTGCCTCCGCGTCCCCCTCCGCCCTCCAGGCCCAGAGAATACTTGCCAGCGGGAACGGAAGCGTCTCCATCCACCCCTCGATCTCCCCTTTCCGTGAGATCTCCTCAACAGACCGTCTCAGTTCGGGAAATTTCAGGGGGTGGCGCCAGAGTTCGTGCTGGACATCCTCGATGCTTCTCCTCGCCTCTGCGAGCATGGCCTGAAGGCTGATTACCTCCCTCTGCACCTCGGGAGGAGGGAGGTACACGATCGTCCGGGCCAATGCCGCGGCAGCCCCCATCCTGCCCATGCGCACCCGCGCAAGTGCCCGGATCTCCCTTCCTTGGGGGGTATTCAGAAAACCGGCAAGATAGACCGCATCCGCAAGGTCAGGGTCGAGGACCACCTGCATGTACCGGGCAGGATCAGCGGGAACCTCGGATGGGGTCATCACCAGAGATTCCGGATCTGCCGGGACGTAGATGGCATTTGCCGCAGCGGGAAATCCACCCCTCCCGTAATCCCTGATTGCAGGCGCGATCTCTCCCAGGGCCTTAGGAGCTGCCCCCGTCTCTTTCATCTTCAGTGCGATGGTCCTCTCCCTGATCACCTCAAGCGGATACCAGATCTGGTCCCGCGTGACATGCATCCCGAGTGGCGGCTCCCTTCCCTCTTCCCTGCGCAGGATATTCATGGCCAGCGTGTCCTGGACCCCCTGTTCATGGGTCAGTTCGCCGAGAAAGACCCGGGATGAGGGAGACCCCTTATGACCGATGATCATCACGCCCCATGGCAGGACGAGCAATACCTCTAACGGACATCCCGCCGCACTGAGCCCGCTGATGAGTGGTTCCTCGGAATGGAGCGACCTTCCATGGATGACGAGAACACACCTTCCTCCCCCCCGGAGATGCATGACTGCGCTGCAAACGATACGGTTCCTCTCTTCTTCCCCTTCCCCCGTCACAAATGAAGCCAGGAGTTCAAATCCTTCACCCGTGTCAATATCGGTTCTGAGCCACTCCACAGGGGAGGCGGGGTGCAGGCAATGGGCAAGGACACAGCCGGAAGGCTCCCTGCATACCCCTAACGATCGCTCCGGTGAGATACGGGTGGTGAGCGGGGCAATCAGGGATCCGGTGCTCGCGTAAGGATCCATGATCATCCGGTGGGGATAGTCCCTTGCAAGGAGGGAGATGAAACGGACCACCCATTCGGGACAGATCCAGCCTTCCGCTCCCACCAGACTCTCAGGGAGGGAAATGCCCCGCTCCTCTGCAGCCCTCAGGAACCTGGAAACACCAAAAGGCCGTTCGCTTTCCCGGAACTCCTCATAGAGTTCAACGAGCCCCGGGTCTGTTCTCCATGCATCCCTGCTTCTCGCGGTCAACCCGCTGTACCGTGGTACCGTATTCCCAAAAAAGAGATCATCCCACAAGCATCAGATTTTTACGGAGAGGAAATATATTCCATCCAATGGAGGTGATCTTGCAGATCCTTCTGCTTCTCCTGCTTGCCAAGATCTTTGGCGAACTGGTGGAACAGACAGGATATCCCGCACTCATCGGCGAGATCGCCGCCGGGTTCCTCCTCGGGCCCGGTCTCTTAAACCTCGTAATCCCGGGGCCTACCATCGAGATATTTGCAGATATCGGCCTTATCTCGCTCATCTTCATCAGCGGAGTGGACATGGATCTCCGGCTCTTCGTCCGCTCCGAGAAGGTGGCGGCCTTCACCGCCATGGCAGGCGTCCTCGTCCCCCTGTGCGCAGGGATCCTTCTCGGGGCCCTTCTCCACCTCCCGCCCATCCAGAGCCTTTTTTTGGGCATCGCGCTTACCGCCACCTCGATCGGCATCTCGGTCCGCACCCTTGTCGATTTCAAGAAACTCAACACTTCGATCGGGACCACCATTGTCGGTGCGGCGGTCTTCGATGATATTATCGGGATCTTTCTCCTCGCACTGCTGGCTGCGCTTGCGGCAGGCGGGACCGCGCTGTCCGATGAACTCTTTCCCACGCTCCTGCTGGGTGCCGCCTTCCTTCTCGTGATGGCAACCGCAGGGAAACGTGCAATCACCTGGGTCTTCGAAAAGGCCCGGAGAACCCAGACACACGAGATGGTCTTCTCCATCACCCTGATCATCGCGCTCGGAATCGCATACGCAGCCCATGGTGCCGGCCTTCATTTTGCAATTGGCGCCTTTATCGCGGGCATCATCCTCGGAGAATCGATACGTTCCGACCGGGTGCTCTTTGACAGCCTCTCCGACTTCGGGTTCGGCTTCTTCGTCACCCTCTTCTTCGCCTTCATCGGCCTCCTCTTCACACTGGACATGGAGACACTGACCTCCCCCTTCCTCCTTCCCATTATCGGTCTGGCCTTCGGGGGAAAGATCCTGGGAGGTTTTCTGGGATCGGCCCCCTTCCTTGGGAAGAAGGCAGCCCTTTCAGTCGGGATTGGGATGTGTCCCCGGGGGGAGATCACCCTGATCATCGCGAAGGTTGCCCTGGTCGGAGGGATGATCACCGGTGCACTCTACTCCGGGATCACGCTGATGGTGATCGTCAGTATCCTTTTAACGCCGGGCCTCCTGCTCAAGAGTTTTCCGCCTACAGAACCTTCTTCTCCACCAGGAACGCGATGATATCGCACATCTCCACGTGCCCCACCGCGATCCCGTCTGAATTTACCACAATGACGTCCGGGTGACGCGCCTTCTCCATAAACACCAGTGTATCGGCGAGGGTGTAGGTATCAGGGACCGTGATATGACCCCTGCTCATCACCTCACGTGCATGGCGGGCTGCGCTCATCAGGATGCAGGCCACGCATCCCATCTTTCGTCTGCTCCTGATCCCCATCTCCGGGGTGATGGAAGCGAGGAGGTCCAGGCGGGTGATGATCCCCAGGAACTTCCCGTCATCATCGATCACGATAACGTCCGCACAACCCCTCTGTGCGAAGGATCTGAAGATCTCGGAGATGGAGGTCTCGGGATGAACCCGCGGAAAATCGCTGCGCATCAATGACGCGATCGGGGTATGTTCAATAAATTCGGTCTCCTCTCCAGGAATCATCTTGGTCCACGTCAAAGAATGTTCCTGCAGGAAATATAGCTTCCTCCCGCGTCATATTCTCCTGATCCCCTTCTCGATCAGCCGGACGACGGTATCAAGGTCGTCATGGCGATCCACTGCAGCACCGATCACCATGGAGATCCCCATCAGTTTGACCATGGTCTTCTTGGAGACGGTGATGGACCGGTGATAGGCATCCCAGCCCCAGCGTGTTACCGAGGGCAGGATCCAGAACCGGTCAAGCGATACCTTGAGCACGGCGATGATGGCGAGAAAGAGGATGCCCAGAAAGATGGAGTGGATGATGTTGCCTCCGATATGGGCGATCTCCGAGATGAGGATGATCAGGAGCACCGAGATGGCAATATCCACCAGAGAGACGAGATTGGAGAGCGTGGAGAAGTATTTTTCGTTGTGGAGAATCGCCCAGCTTCGTTTCCTGTCCACATCACGGAGATGCTTCTCGATGTGATCCAGCTCTTCACGATTCCTGCCCTCGAAGCACGAGGCCAGCACCTTGTTGATGGTCAACTCCATCTCTTCGACGAGCTCTCGATGGATGATACCGGCCTCGTGAAGCGCCCAATGGAGGTCGTAACGGATTCTGCGAATGTGAATATTCTCGAGATCCTGATATATTGCCTCCAGGCGCAGGATGATCTCCTGATGATCCCCGAAGAGCTGTCCGGGATCGTAATCCGGGTATACTTCTTCAAGGAATTGCCGGAGGTATTCACTGAAGTCAGGACCGCTCATAGACCCCCATATATCCTGGCCGATCGCATAAAAGAACCGCCTCGCGCATCTGAATAGATGGATCCGTTTTTTCATATACATTTTCCCTCGTGAAAATGTCCCCACGGCAAAAGCTTCATCGGGTTTTCTCCCAGATACAGGGTGATTTAAAAATGAACGAGGGTCTTGAGGAGTACTGGAAGAAGAGGGATTTTTCGAAGACGGCAGAACCGTACGGTGAAAAAGGAGGAGCCGGGGAAAAGCCGAGGTTTGTGATCCAGAAACATGACGCGTCCCATCTCCACTATGATTTCAGGCTGGAAGTGAGCGGGGTGCTCAAATCGTGGGCTGTTCCCAAGGGGCCGTCAACTGATCCCCGCAAGAAGCGGCTTGCCATCCCCACCGAAGACCATCCCCTCGCGTATATCGATTTTGAAGGGGTGATCCCGGAAGGGGAGTACGGAGCCGGGACTGTGATGGTCTGGGATACCGGCTCCTACCGGAACCTCCGGGAGGAGAAAGAGGGAGAGCAGATCTCGATCGAACGGTCAATCGACGAGGGGAAGGTGGAGGTCTGGCTTGAAGGCAAGAAACTGATCGGGGGATATGCACTTATCAGGACGGGAAAATCCGGGGAAAAACGCTGGCTTTTCTTTAAGATGGACGATGAAGAGGCAGATGCCCGGAGAAATCCGACGAGCACCGAGCCAGATTCTGCTCTCTCCGGGAGAAGCATGGACGAGATTCGGGAAGAGGAGTTTCCGGAGAAATGAGCAGTTGACCCGCAGGTCTGCAGCGAGCCTTTTAATACTAGTACTGCATGTTACTCATTTTGTGGCGAGCCATGACTGCAAAAGACGCCTATGTAAGAATGATAGAGGCAAAGCTCGAGGAACTTGATGCAGAGATCCACAAACTGAAGGCGAGGGCAAAGGAAGAGAGTGCCTCCGCCGAGATAAAACTCAACAAGATGATCGATCAGTACCGGACCGACCGGCAGGATCTGGAGAGAGAACTGGAGGCGCTCCGGGAATCAGGAGGGAGCGCATGGGAGGATATGCAGGAAGGAGTGGACAGGGCGCTTGCGGAACTGAAGGCCTCTTTTGAGAAGGCCTCCTCACGGTTCCGTTAACCTGATAAATCTTCCTTGAGCCCCTCGGCCGTCTGCCTCAGTGCGACAAGGAGGTTCTCCACTGAGGGCTTCTTTTCCTTCTTCCCAAGTTCGACGATCCGCCCTTCTGCTTTTGCCGTAATGATCTCGATGAGCTGCTCCCGGTACCTGTCTGTATACCCGGAATGGTCGAAGGGCTTTGTGAGCCGCTCGATGATCTCCTGCGCCAGCTCCAGCTCCTCCTTTGCGGGCTCTGGGAGATCGGAGAGTGATGGTGCCTTCGCCGGGCTCAGGATCTCATCTTCGTACCGCAGTTCGGTCGCCACGATGCCCTCCTCGTACGGGTGGATCAGCATGATCCGCTCGCGTGAATGCATGGTGACAGTCCCCACCGCCGCACGTCCATTCTCTATCATTGCCTGGAGCAGCAACGCATATGCCCGATCCGATTCGTCCGGCACAAGGAGATAGGTCTTCCGGAAATAATGGGGATCCACCTCAAGATAGCTGATAAACGCGTCCAGGCTGATATCATTGCTTGACTCGGGTTTTGCCTCTTCAAGCTCCTCCTTTTCAAGGATTACGTACTCTCCTCTGGTAAATTCGTAGCCGTACACTATCCCGTCGCGATCCACCTCCTTTCCTTCCTCACAGACCTTCTTATAGTGGATGGGCGTCCCGCACTCCCTGTGGATCATCCGGAAGTGAATGGTCCGGTCACGGGTGATCGGAAGGGCCTTGACCGGAACATTCACAAGTCCAAGTGAGATACTCCCGGTCCACACCGGCCGGAGAAGGGAGATCTCCTTCTCCTCTGATCCTGACTGATCGTTCTCTTCCTCCATGCGAGAAGAGAAGGAGCCGCAGCTCAAAAGCGTTGGGATCACTTCTTGAATTTCAGGCCAGAGAAAATCCGATCCG
>JAVVFN010000052.1:0-8986 GCA_032250645.1 Methanomicrobiaceae archaeon
TAAGGTCGAACTTGGGGGCATTCTCCGTATCGGTGACCACTGCCCGGAACCTCCCGGTCGGGAGCCGGTAGGAAAGGTCCTTTTCGGTGAGCATGGTCGGGGCCGGGCTGTACACCGCACCGAGCCTGATGCAGGCAAGGATCGCGATCCACCATTCGGGGATGCGGGGGAGGAGAAGGAAGACCCGGTCGCCCTTTCTGATCCCTGACGCTGAGAGGAGGCCTGCCACCCGCTCCGACTCCCGTGATAGATCGCCGAAGGTGTAACGCTGCTTCTCGCCCTGCTGGTCTACGCAGAGAAGCGCCAGCTTCGCTGGCTCCCGCCGTGCCCAGCCGTCGACGGTATCGATCGCAAAGTTATAGTGCTCCGGCACCTCGATCCCGGCAGTCATATCATCCCAGTCTGGATCTTCGTGGTATATCTTGCTAGCTCAACTGCAGGCGTTCCAACCGATTCCGTGTAAATACGGACGGGTGTAGGAACCAACGGCATTGCATTACGGATTGCACAAAAGAATCCGCCGGAAATGAAATTTGCATTCCAATTTGATGGAAAGATATTAAATCGGCCGTGATATATCATATTGCAGTGACCGATTATGGCACTGAAAGACGAGGTATTGGACAAAATAGCCGCCCTCCTGACCGCTGCGTTCGGGCTGGTTGCGGCTCTGGCATGGAACGGAGCAATCCAGGAACTATTTAGGGAGTTATTCGGTACCGCAGAGAGTCTTGTTGCACAATTGACCTATGCAATTGTGGTCACCATTATCGCGGTCATCGTGGTTGTGCTGATCGCTCGGTCTCTTGCGAAAGCGAAGCAGGAAGAGGAGAAAAAATAACCTCTTTTTCTGAATCCCCATCCATAATGATCTAAGAGCTTTTGGCCATCTTGCGGCCCCCTGCTGTTCCGAATCTCAGCATGTGAGCTTTAATATTCCCAAGTCCAACCCTTTGTATGGTTCTCGTCTGGCTCGCGGGGGGATCTGTTCTCATTATTCTGATCGCAGCCGGGATTTACCTGGCAAGGAGACCGCGTGATACGGGGATGCTCCGCCCGAAGGGGCACTGGATGAGCGTGGGCATCAGTTTCGGCCTCCTCTTCGGGATGATCGCGGGCCTCTCAATCGGGGTTGCGCTGGGGGATGTTGCCCTCGGGATCGCACTCGGACCGGCCATGGGCCTTGCGTTCGGGTCTGCGATAGGGGCGGCACTGGAGGAAAAATTCAAAGACAAGGTGCGCACTCTCACCGAAGCGGAGATCAGGAGGCAGCGGTGGGCCCTGCGGGGCGGTATTGCCGCTCTCATCATCGGGGTCGCCTTCTTCCTGCTCATCGTATCCGGGGCACTCTAGCTCCCACTACACCAGCCGGTCTCCGGCATGCTCGCCCGGCATGCAGTCGTAGACCCCGGTGACCTTCATCACGAGGAGAGACCGGCAGAAAAGGTTGGGTTTTGCCTTCTTCACCTCCTCCCGCATCGTCTCGTAGTCCGCACCTTCCGTAAAGACCGTGATATCTCCTTTGACCTTGTAGCATCCCTTAATTTCCGGCCCCCAGACATAGAGGCAGGCGCGGGGGTTTTCGAGGACGTTTTCGAGCGTGGCCTTCATGAACTGGTTCCCGATCCAGATCGTCTCCGCATCCCGGAGGTAGACCGCACCCATGGGTGCGACATTCGGCTCCCCGTCCTTTGACGCAGTGGCCAGCGGGAAGATTCTCCCCGCACGGAAGGCCTCCATCATCTCCGGCGTCAGCCTGACCATACATCTCAAAAGGCACGATATCCCCATAAACATGTGGAAATCCTTGAAAGAAGGTGAGAAATAGGCTGTAAATTGCGGAGGGAGATGTGCCAGAGAATGGAAAACGGGGCGATCAAGTGGGATGATTCTGCGAATATCTCACGATAGGCAGTTATAAAGCGTAATGCGGGAGAGGTTCCCCCGCCCCGGCTCACAGGAGGCGGGCAAACCGGCCCCCGGCTTCTCTCGCCCGCTCCAGCAGGTTCAGATCGCGGGCGACGGCTCCCTTTTCGAAGTACCCCTCGGCCCGGAGGATGTCCGCCACTTCAAAGCCCAGCGCCTCGAGCGGCCGCTGCATTGCCTCGATGGCAAAGCCACGCTCTGCCGGGTCGTCCTGCTCGGCGATGGAAAAGACAAGCGCCTTTTTACCAAGATCCTGGAGACAGCTCGACCATGGGCCCGGCCGCTCGTCAGAGAACCGGTAGTAGGGGTAGAGGCGGTCGATGAAGGCTTTCATCTCCGGGGTGATGTTGTAGTGGTAGGTCGGCGAACCGAGGATAAGGCCGCCTGCTGCCTCCATCTTCGGGTACAGGAGGTGCATGCCGTCACAGAACCGGGTGCAGGCGAGGTCCTTCCTGCACCGCTCGCAGCCCGTGCAGGGGACGATGGCGTAGTTGCGAAGGTGCACGGCCTCCGTCTCTGCACCTTCGGCCGCGGCGCCCGAGAGGATCGCCTCCAGCAGTGTATCTGTGTTTCCGCCGGCCCGGGGACTCCCGGAGATGCCGAGAATCTTCATGGGCTCCTCCCCGTAAGGATGAAGATACTCATAAGAACCAGTTCAATGGTGTGCAACAGGACGGTTAAAATTTGCCATTTCCGCCGTGGGAGGAGACGAGGATTATTCGGCGTTGGATCCTGCGGAGGCCCTGCCTGTTATGGTACCGTTTTCGCCCGGAGCCATGCCAAAGCATAACAAATTCGTGGAAGTTTCAATAATGCAGGGAAGAATGTTCATTTCCTGGATTCATATCGGGTAATTTATGGGTGATGCCGGCACCCGTAGTCGAGGGTGAAGAGGCGGTGATATGCAAGAGAGCGTGAATGGAGCTATCGCATGGAGAAGAACGACCGGATATCAAAGTAGAATCTCTCTACTCTCCCGTCCGAAAATCCGATGACCAGCATATCGAACAGGACACCGGGTGACTTCTCCACCAGGCTCTGCAGGACGAGGTCCCAGTCTTTCCCCTGCTCCCCGAATTTCTCGGCCAGGTACCGGTATTCGGCTGCAATCCCGTCCAGATGATCCTCCGCATCCACGATCACGATGGCCTCCTCCATCGATCTCCCCGTATTCTCGATGATCCTTGCCAAACCGATCCCGCGGGAGTATGCACCTGCGACTTGATAAAAGGGAGGGAGACCGGTCGGATTGGTGCAATAACTTTAATAACGTACCTCTCTATCATCCAGACTTAAGGCACCCATGGAGGCTTCTACAATGCAGGGAAGGTTGATTGCCATTCTGATCTTCATCGGATATCTGGTGGTGATGCCGGTATCCGCAGCAGTACCGTCCGGGGGAGGGAGCTACGGGCTTGCACCGCCCGTTGCCGACTTCACCGTGTCCCTTGAACCGGCGCCCCCGTTCACCGTGAAGTTCACGGATACCTCATCAGGGCAGGTGGAATCCTACAGCTGGAATTTCGGGGACAGCCCGCTCGGGTACGCATCCCCCGGATCCGACGCCACCACGACGCATACTTACGGTCAGGCCGGGATCTACACGGCCAGGCTCACGGTGACCAATAGCGGAGGGAGCGACACTATGACAAAGGAGATTGCCGTGGGCCAGAACTCGGTGGAGCTGGTGCCGTCGAACCCGTCCGCCATGGCCGATGCAGATGTCTTTTCCGGCACTGCGCCGCTCGAAATCCACTTCACCGATGCATCGGTCTATTACACGACCAGCAAGTACTACCCCACGTGGGACTTTGGCGACGGCACATATTCGCTCGAAGCAAACCCGGTCCACACTTTCACGCAACCGGGCACCTACACGGTCACACTTGCGGCAACGAATCTCGGGGGAACCGATTACGACTCATTGACCGTCACGGTCTATCCGGCTGCGGTCCTGACCTCCCATACACCAGTTGGGGGAGGAGCACTGGGGCTTGCCGCACCCGTCACCGGATTTGAGGTAGATACCTCGCAGGGCCTGATCGTGGAGTTCATCGATACGAGCTCCGGGCAGGTCGAATCATTTTCGTGGGATTTTGGGGATGGGAGCGTCGCCTCCGGGATGGGGCCAGATGCTTCAACAGCGCATGAATACGCAAATCCCGGAGAATATCAGGTATCCCTGGCTGTCTCGAATTCGGGGGGAACCGATACGGTGACCAGAACCATCATCGTCTTCTTCGTTCCACCGCCCGATGCAGTACCGGATGTTCTGCTGGCGGAGATCGACGCCATGCCGCTCGAGGGGCCAGCTCCTCTCACCGTGCAGTTTGCCGACCGGTCGACGGGCAACATCGTGGGAAGGGAATGGAACTTTGGCGACGGGAGCTTCTCCGATCTCCCCAATCCTGTCCATACGTACATGGAACCGGGCATCTATACCGTGCACCTGACCGTCGCCGCACCGGGATTTGGGGAGGATACCGCCGCCATCGAGATCGTGGTGTCGGGGGAAGGATCTCTCCCGGAAGAGGATGAAATGGGGGGAGAAGGCTCAGGGGAACCTCCCGCCGCAACGAAATCCCCCCTGCAGGAAGGGGAAGAGCCATCGCCCACCCAAGAGACCCCCCTGTTCATCGCGCCACTTGCGGCGCTGCCTGCCTTCCTTCTGCTGAGAAGATACCTCTCATAATCTGATTTTTCGCGTTCAATCGAATTTCAATAGCTTTTTATTAATTATCAGAAAATATCCGCCTATGGCACCAGACCGGCATTTTGCATATCTCGGTATCCTCCTGGTGGCAGGAGCGCTGCTCTTTGCCTCCGGGTGCGTGACCGAAGAGCCCGCGACCATGTCCGTGAGCGAGCTTACGTTCTACACCGAACAGCTCCCGCCCTACAACTACGAGGAGAACGGGACCCTGAAAGGGCTGGCGGTCGACCTCCTGGAGGAGATGACCGCGAAGATGGGTGAGCCCGTATCGCACGACCAGATCAATCTCGTATACTGGACAGAGGGGTACCAGGCCGCCCTCACCGGGGATAAGACCGTGGTCTTCACCACCGCGAGGCTCCCCCAGAGGGAGCAGTCCTTCAAGTGGGCCGGACCCATCTATCCCTTCACCACTGCCCTCTTTGCAAGGCCGGACCACCCTGCCACCATCGAGTTCCCGGATGAACTCGAGGGGGTCCGTATCGGGGTGATCAAGGACGATGTCGCAATGCTGCAGCTCCTGGAGGCAGGAGTCGAACCGGACCAGCTGGTGCAGGAAACCGACGCAACAGTGCTGGTTGAAAAACTCCTGGACGGGGAGATCGACTTCTGGGCCTACCCGGAAGTCGCAGGAAAGTACTTCACCTACCTGGTGACCGGAAACCCGTATTCCCTGAGGGTCGTCTCTACCCTGCCGGAACTTGAGGGGTACTATGCCTTCAGCACGGACGTTCCTGATTCGCTCGTCGAATCCTTCCAGCAGGCCCTGGATGATCTCAAGGCCGAGAAAGATGCCGGGGGGATCAGCACCTATGAGAAGATTTTAGGCCGCCATATTCCCGCGGTGGGACTTTCCCAGCTTACCTACCTGGCCGAGGAGTGGGCGCCGTATAATTATGAAGAAGACGGGGAGGTCACCGGTATCTCTGTCGATATCCTGCATGCGGTCTTTGGGCACATGGTGATGGACCAGCCCCCGGAGGTCAGTATCGTCCCGCTGCCCGAAGGATTCGAGGCAGTGCAGGATGGCGGCACCGTCCTCTTCCCCCTCGTCCGGACCGCGGAGCGAGAGCCTCTCTACAAGTGGGCAGGGCCGTTTACCAAGGCCAGCTTCGTCGTCTTCGCGCCGATGGAGAAGAACCTTGTCATCTCCTCGCCCGAGGACCTGAACCTTTACCGGATAGGCGTGGTGGAGGAATCTGTCGAGAACGGCATGCTCATCTCCCGCGGAGTGGATCCCTCGCAGATTGTCAATAGAGGGACATCCAAGGAGCTCGTTGGCATGCTGGAGGCAGGGGAGATCGACCTCTGGGCAATGGGCGATCTTGCCGGTCGTCACCAGATGCTTAAGACAGCAGCGGATCCGAATGCCTACGAGGTTGTATACACCTTAAGCGAGGATGACCTCTACTTCATCTTCAGCCAGGATGTCCCGGACCAGCTGGTCGAGGCCTTCCAGCGGGGGCTCGAGACCGTGCGTGACCAGAGGGATGCCACAGGGGTGAGTGAATACGAGCGGATACTGTACCACTACCTCGGGGTCGGCTGCGCACGGCAGGAGATCAGTGATGCCGAGGTGATGGCACTCGTGAACATGACCGCGGCAGATATTGCAAAGGACCCCGAAGGTACATTCCAGGCGATCAATGCACAGGAGGCACCGTACTGGGACCCGGAGAACCCGGCGCTCTATGTCTTCGTGTACGATAGCGATGTGACCATGGTCGCCCATGGAGACAATATTAGGATGGTGGGTGAAAACTACAGGTATAAGACCGACGTCACCGGGAAACCATTCAGGTTCGAGATCCTCCTGGGAGCCCGCGAGAACACAACCGGCTGGATAGACTATGTGTATGTCAACCCGGTTGAGCAGAACCTGTACTACAAGACCACCTATTACCGCCTGGTGGAGGGAAGCGACGGGAACGAATACGTCGTGTGCAGCGGGAATTTCAAGGCCTGCGGCGCCTGATAACTGCCTCTGCCCCTTTTTTCCGGAAGAACGGAGAACGAATAAGGATAAATACCATATCATCGTGTTTTCTTTCGTGGTTGTATGCTTGAGATCTTGAAATGTAATCAGTGTGGAAAGCTGGTCATGGTCGTCCGCAATGGAACGCAGGGATTGACCTGCTGCGATCAGGACATGGAAAGGCTGGTCGAAAAAAGCGATAATGTGCACGTCCCCCAGATCGAGGGAAAGAATCAGATCACTGTCAGTATTCCCGGCGTGGCCAGTCCCATGGGACGTGACCATTATATCGAATGGATCGAGGTCTTCGATGGCCCCTATCTCCATGTCAAGGGGCTCAATCCCGATGACGCGCCAGAGGCCGAATTTACGGTGACCAGCCCCCGTGTGAAGGTACGGACCTATTGCGAAGCGCACGGGCTCTGCTCAAGCCGGCCTTCAAAACGCTGAATCACCCCGATCATTCTTTTCAGATCTCTTCGGGGGGCGAGAGCGATGCGCAGGGATTGGAGATGAGGGGGCACATCTCCACCCGGTCCTATGCCATTTTCAGGCAGACCCATCAGGGTCACTGCGATGGATGGCTGATCATCCTAGCACCGCGATCACGGGCTGCAGTTTGAACGAGCCCGCCCCGGTATGTACGATGGATCGCTCCACATTGAAGTCCAGGGTGAGCGTCAGCGTCTCGCCAGGCACCAGGACGAAACCCCTGTTCAGCTTCAGGACACCGCTCGGAACCGAGAGATCATGATCCGTATCATTGACTGTGATCGTCCCGGACATGATCGCCAGCCGGATCTGGGTGAAGTTCCCGGCCTCCAATGCCTCCTGGCCGATCACCTCGCTCACGTTCTGAAGCTGGATCAGGTCCACGGTCTGGGGCTTATCGACCACCACGAACCAGCCGGAAGTGTCGTTCCCGTTCTCGACCGCCATCATTTCCTCCTCCCCCTCATTGACAGGTTCGCCGACATCCGAGCGGTGCACGCTCACCTCGCTGATAGTCAGGTTCAGGGAGGAGATAGTCCCAATATCGGTGGTCTTCGGCGAATCCCTGACCGCGATGACCAAAGTGGCCTCTCCCGCTTCACTGACACATCCCGCCAGGAGGACGCATGAGAGAAGGGTGAGGAACAATACCGGGTATATGTGTTTCATCAATCCAATCGCCTCATTTGATCGGCAACCCCTGTGCATTTTCTGATATAAATACATACCTAACGGCAGAACGGGCAATTTATCATTCTGCCTGACGATCGGATCATGACATAAGGGGGTATCGGTTCCGGATGGAGGTTCGTTCAGACCGCGAGAGGGGCATCCTCGTCCTGTCCCTGGAAGGCAGGCTCGATATGCAGGGAGCACTGGACTTCGAGGAGTTGATCAGGGAAGAGGTCCGGGGGCCGGACAACGCAGTAGTGCTCGATATGAGCGGGGTCTCCTACCTGAGCAGTGCGGGGATAAGGGCGATAGTGCGCCTCGAGAAGATACTGAAACCACGGGGCGGGGGGCTCCATATCGCCGGTGTCCAGCCGTATGCGCTCTCGGTCCTTGAACTGACCGGCTTTTCCAACCTGCTCTCGCTCCACTCTACCCCTGACGAGGCCGTCCATGCGGCAAGATCCGTACTCGGGCCGACGGGCAGGCAGGGTGAGACGGAGGCGACGCTTTTCCAGGTCAGGGGGGCAGAGTTCAGGGTCACCAGGAACGAGGCCGGCCCCTCCATTCTCATGGTCACAGGCGAGGAACTGGAGGGGTGCCGGGGCGAGGAAGAATTGCTCCAGGTCACGGTCTCCACAGGGACATGGTCTTTCGGATGGGGGGCGCCAGGGGCCGCCGGGATCCCCGGCGACCTAATCACCATCGGGAATGTCGCTGTATGGCTCCCCGAAGGGGAAGATACCCCCGACTACCTGGTGGTGGACCTGAAGAGGAGCAGTATCCCGCTGGGTGCTTCGTTCCTCATATCTCCTGCAGAGCCCTCCCAGTTTACAGTGGATGTGAAGCCTTTTGAAGCAGAGGAAGTCCTGATCACAGATCTCCTTGATGCACTCCACGAGATTGTCGGTGAACTGGACGCCGGGTACAGGGGGGTCCTCGGCTTCTCCTTCTGCGCAGAATCCCCGCAAATCGCCCGCGGTCCTGGAGTAGAGGAGAGTTCCACCGTCCTCCTGGCAGGCTGTGGCGTAAGTGTCGCTCCAGAGGTCGAGCACGGGGGTAATCCTGGCTCGATCGCAGAACTGCTGGGCCGACGGAACATCCCCAGAATAATGGCCCTCGCACTTAGTGACCTTGCGTTCATGAAAGAGCGATCCATCCCCGGGACCCTGGAGGAGGGTCTGTCATCCGGAGCGGCTGCACTCCATCAC
>JAVVFN010000053.1:0-8749 GCA_032250645.1 Methanomicrobiaceae archaeon
GGCCGCAGCGAGGGGCTCTTCCTCCGGCCCAAGCTCCCCCTTCGGGATGCTCCAGCCCCCCTTCTCCTTATTCTTCCAGTACGGGCCGCCCATGTGGACGAGGAAGACCTCGGGCTTGTCCTCCCGAAGGCGGTATGCAAGGATTCCGGCACTTTTCTTTTGGGTCATGGTGGCGGTATGGTCTGTGTGTTAGCCCTCACCAGTCATGTGTGTTCCTCAAAGGATCACCGCAGATCGTGCACCAGCTACCGGTAACCATTAAGTAGCTGCGGACCCGCCAGAGGTACCCGGGAGGTCGTGAAGAATGAACCAGAACATGCCCTACCGGGAACTCGGCACCACCGGTGAGAAGGTATCGATCATCGGCATCGGCGGGTTTCATCTCGGGATTCCGCAAGATCCTGCCGAGGCAGTGAGCCTCGTGCGGGAAGCCATCGATTCTGGCATCAACTTCCTTGACAACAGCTGGGACTACCACCGCGGCGAGAGCGAGCGCCGGATGGGAGAGGCGCTCAAAGGAGGCTACCGGGAGCGTGCGTTCGTGATGACCAAGGTCGACGGGCGCACGAAGGAGGCGGCAAGGGCACAGCTCGAGGAGAGCCTCCACCGACTCGGGGTCGACTGCATCGATCTTGTGCAGCTGCACGAGGTGATCCGGTTCTCAGACGTGAAACGTGCATTTGCGCCCGGAGGCGCGATCGAGGCGATGGTCGAAGCCCGGGACGAGGGTCTGGTCCGGTTCATCGGGTTTACCGGGCACAAGGACCCGGATATCCAACTCCGGATGCTCGACCACGAATTTGCGTGGGATGCGGTGCAGATACCGCTCAATGTCCTGGATGCACACTTCCGGAGCTTTGAGAAGGGCGTGCTGCCCGGGCTCGTCGAGCGAAAGATCGGTGTCATCGGAATGAAGCCGTTCTCTGCCGGCATGCTCTTTGATACCGGCACGGTGACGGCCATCGAGGCCCTCCACTACGTGATGAACCTCCCCGTGGACGTGGTGGTGACCGGGATGGAGTCTAGGGCCGACCTTGCACAGGCGCTCGAAGCGGCGGCCTCGTTCCGGCCGCTGGACGACGAAGAGGTGGAATCCATCCTCGCCCGCACGGCGACGAAGGCAGAGAACGGCGCATTCGAGCTTTATAAGACTACACGAAATCTCGATTCCACGTCGATGCATCCCGAGTGGCTTGAATCGGCGAAAATGATGAGATAGAAAAAAAGATACAGGAATCGATGCCCCCGCCCGGATTTGAACCGGGGACAACCAGATCTTCAGTCTGGCGCTCTCCCAGACTGAGCTACAGGGGCAGACTGTGAGAATATACCATTGGAGAGTAGTCCTAATAAATTTGTGTTATGCGCATCTGTTTTTGGGCCGGAGTCATGCCATTGCGTTTATCTGCCTCCGGGTAGACGTTCCATAAATGGGTCGGAAGGAGAAGGAGTCGCCCGGCAACGGGATCGCAGCACTTGCCCGCTCGGTCTCACAACGAGGGCAGCAGGTCGTGCACCTGACCCATAATGACCTCGATGCAGTGGGAGGGGATGCTCTCCATCGCCGGAAATACGGCGATATTTTTACTATCTGGTGTTCGGTGAGCGCGTTTCTCCCCATGCTGGAGATGCTGGCCGGGCTCGAGGGGAAGGGGGATACCTTAAGCATCTCTGACCTCGGTTACCAGCCAGGAGCCGTCGATCTGATTGCACGGATAAGGGAGCGGGGGTGGCGGATCGAGTGGCGCGATCACCACCGCTGGCAGCCCGACGAGGAGAGTGCAGTGGCGGGGCTGGCAGCTCTCCTGCACATCGATACCGAGACCTGTGCGACCGGGATCATCGCACAGGACCTTCTCCCGGACGACCTGGTGGCAGAAGAGATCGCGGCCGTGGTCTGCGACTATGACCTCTGGCACCATCGGGACCCCAGATCAAAGGTGCTCGGGCAGGCGGTGATGGAGAGAGAGATGCGGGAGTACGTGAGGGACGTGCTCGTGAGCGGCCGCATTACCGATGCACGGATCGAGGAGATCTATGCAGAGGTGGTCGCCAGGATGGAGAGAGAGATCAGCCGGAGTATCGCCCATGCCCGGGTGGTCAGGGATAAGTATTTGATCGCCTTTGCACCGCTCTACGGCTTTCCGAGCGAGACTGCCCATGCCATCCGGGACGCTCTCGGGACCGATATCGAGGTGGTGGTCTCGCCGGGAGGGAGATTCTCTATCCGTTCCGTCCCCCCCATCAGCCACCTCATCGCCCGCGAGTTCGGCGGCGGCGGGCACCCTCATGCGGCCGGCGGGACCTTCCCCTTCACCATTGTAGACCGTATACTCTTCCTGCTCCTGAATTATTCACGGTATTTTTCACGCCTGGTGGCCGTGGCCAAGAACCTCTAAGAAAAGAGGGGGATCAGGGGCGCCGGTAGGTCGCCACCGCGGTCCCGCTGTACTGGAGGGCGTGCCCCTCCATGGCCTTCTCAAGGTCGGCAAAACTGGCTCCGGCCTCGAGCGCGAGCGGGCCGTCAAGGCCGTAGATGTTGAAATAGTACTCATGGGCGATGCCGTGCGGAGGGCAGGGGCCGGAGTAGCCGATCGACCCTTTGTCATTCTTCCCCTGCACGCCCTGGATCGGGCTCTCGACCTCGCCCTTCTTCGGGATCCCCTCTGGTATCTCCCCGGTCGCGGGGATATTCCAGATGAGCCAGTGGTGGAACGGGCCCCCCTTCGCACCAGGGTCGGTGAGGATGACCGCAAGGTAGGGGGATTCTACTCTGGAAAGCCGTAGCCGGGGCGAGATGTCCTCGCCGTCGCAGGTATGGCGGGCGGGAAATTCGGTAAAGTCAATATCCACTAACGGGTTCTGCATACTTCCATCCACCTCCTTCGGATGACGATCCCCTTATTCCGCAATCATCCTATATAGACCTGTGTGTGCTAGAGCAGGAGCACCGATTGCTCCACGAGCCCCTTCCAGTAGCCTGTACAGTCCTCCGGGCAGTACCCCCCGACCAGGATCTCGCCCGGGTCAAACCACGCGAGGGCACGATCCACATCCCCCTCTCCCGGATCGGTGATGATGATGCTGCGGGGCTCGTATTCCTCGAAGACTTCCCCGAACGACTCGATCAGCGTCCCCGGGACGGCGATCGAGTCCTGTACTTCCAGGACCCCGGAGATCCCCGCGGTATCGGGATCCCGGAGGAAAAGAAAGATCTTCTTCCGACCGCCGAGCTCCTCCCGCTCGATCTCCGAGAAGCGATCGCCCACCAGGACGTGGCCATAAACGCCCGCATCACGCATCTCCCGCGCGAGCCCCCGATAACACTCGCAGAGGGCCTCTTCGCACTCGTCCTGGTCATGGAAGTAGCGGTCGGTGATCCCGAGCGAGGAAGGCGGGGGCACAGCCACCCAGGACTGTCTCCTGACCGACATGATGGCGGCAGTATCCTCGCGGATGGTTTCGGGATCGGTTGCAGGTTCCCCGGAGAGGACGCCGCCGGAAAGTCCGATGATCGAGGCTGCCCAGCGTTCCCCGTAGTAGCGGCCGCCCGTGCAGGGAACGTCCACTTCTTTCTGCAGGTCGAGCGACCGCATCAGCGCGTAGGTAAGGAGGTCCCCCGGCTCTCTTCGGCGTCGAGCGATCCACGCCGCAAGCTCTTCTGCCGCCGGTCTCTCCAGATCCGATCCGAGAGAACGGACAAGGATTTTGACGCGTTTTTTCATGAATACATGGTATTTATCACATCAGTCGCAAAAAAGCTAAAGGATGAGTGAAGGACCAATTCTCGTGACCTGTGGTCTCCCGTATACCAACGGGCCCTGCCATATCGGACACCTGCGCACGTATATTCCTGCAGATTTCTATGTCCGGTTCATGCGGAGTCTCGGGTCCGAAGTGGTCTTCATCTGCGGATCTGACAACCACGGCACCCCTATCGTGATCAGCGCAGAGCAGGAGCGCACCACGCCGAGGGAGATGAGCGAACGGTACCACGCCCATTTCGACCAGACCTTCCAGCGAATGCTGATCAAATTTGATCATTTCGGGATGACCGACGGGGAGACGAACCGGAACCGGACCCTGTCCTTCGTGGAGAGGCTGATCGAGAACGGGTACGTGTACGAGCAGGTCGTCAGCCAGAGCTACTGCCCGGACTGCAAACGCTTCCTCCCCGACCGCTACGTGGAAGGGGTCTGCCCGTACTGCGGGGCCAGGGCCCGGGGAGACGAGTGCGACCAGGGGTGCGGAAAGCATCTTGAACCCGGGGAGATCAAAAACCCGGTCTGCAAGGTCTGCGGGGGGAAGGCGGAACTGCGTGAGCAGCGCCATTATTTCTTCAGGCTGGGCGATTTTTCGGACTTCCTCCTTACCTTCCTCCCCGGCCTCCAGGGAACCCTCAATGCGAGGAATTACGCGCTGGGATGGGTGAGGGAAGGGCTCCACGACTGGTGCATCACCCGGACGCTCGAATGGGGCGTCGGGTTTCCGGGCAGGAAGGACCTCGTGGTCTATGTCTGGGTGGACGCCCCCATCGGCTACATCTCCTTTACCGAGGAGTGGGCCCAAAAGACCGGCGGCGACTGGAAAGCGCTCTGGTGCGGCCAGACCAATGTGACGCATTTCATCGGTCAGGACATCATCTACCACCACTGTGTCTTCTGGCCGGCCCTCCTGAAGGGCGCAGGGTACGGAGTCCCCCGTGCCGTGGTGGCAAGCGGGATGGTCAAGATCGAGGACAAGACCTTTTCAAAAAGCCGCGGCTACGTGGTCTGGACCAACGATGATTACCTCGACCAGGGGCTCCCGCCCGACTACCTCCGGTATTACCTCCTCTCCTATACCAGCCACACCAAGGAGCTCAACTTCTCCTGGCGGATCTTCCAGGAGCGGGTGAACAACGAGCTCGTGGACACGCTGGGCAACTTCCTCTACCGCACCCTGCACTTCGCGCACAAGAAGATCGGGCAGATCCCGGAGGGAGGCGCGGATGAGGCCATCCTCGGTGAGATCACCACGAGGATCCGGGAGATCGAGTCCGCGGTCCGGGAGTACGAGTTCAAGAACGCGGTCGACGGCATGATGGCGCTCGCCTCGTTCGGGAACACCTATATCCAGCAGAACGCACCCTGGAAACTGATCGGGGAGGACCCCGGAACCGCCCAGGCGGTGATCAGGAACTGCCTCCAGATCGCCAAGGCCCTCGCACTCCTCTTTGCGCCGGTCATCCCGGAAAAATCACAGGAGATATGGGCGATGCTCGGGTACACGGATGCGGTCGGGGATCACATGATACCCGAGGCGATCGAAGGATTTGCGCATACCGCGCTGCCTTCGCCCCGGATCGTCTTTGAGAAGCTCGAGGACGAACCGGTCACCGAACTGGAACGCGTACTTGCGAGGAGAGTGGAGCTGGCAAAGATGAAGGAATCGGCACCAGAACCGGTGACTATTGAGGAATTTGCGAAGATCGACCTCCGGGTCGCCCGGGTCCTCTCGGCAGAAAGAGTCGAAGGGTCGAAGAAGCTGGTGAAGATGCAGGTCGACCTTGGGTATGAGAAACGGCAGGTGGTGGCGGGGATCGCTCCCTTCTATGACCCAGGGGAACTCGTGGGCACGGACGTGGTGATGATCACCAATCTCAAGCCGGCAACACTGATGGGAGTCGAGAGCAGGGGAATGATCCTTGCCGCAGGTGACCAGGCATCACTGCTGATGCCGAAACGGCCGGTGGAGCCTGGAACGAAGATCTGCTAGCAACGGGCCTGGAGGGATTCGAACCCCCGATATCCGGGTTAGAAGCCCGGCGCTATATCCTGGCTAAGCCACAGGCCCCAGCCTTTCATTATTCGCCTTCTGCGCTCTTTAATCCTTGGAAAAAATGGAGGCCTGATCTCAACCCGCATGGTAGCAGGAAGATTTTACGATCTCGACAATCGTGGGCTTTGACCACTCACGCCCTTCGACCCGCTTTACCATGGTGCTGTCCAGGTACCGCACCTGGATCCTTGCCGCCATTCGCTCCCTCTCCTCGAAATAGAGGGGATTGATAAATTCGACCAGGCGCTTCATGGTGATGGTAAGGGATATCACATCAGCGATGATCCCGGGATCTCCGGAAGTGAGGTCATCAAGGTCCAGAGAAGTCATGAAGAGGCAGTCCCCGGGTTTGACATCGATGAGCGTGATGATGTTGTGTGCGCTGGTCAGCTCCATCGTCCGGGGTTTGCCGGTCTTGAGCTCTGAGATGACTGCCGGGGCAATACCGGTTAATGCATAGCATTTCATCATGATCACCCGTACATCGGAAGGTGCTCTTTCTTCACCACCGTCTCAGTCTGCTCCTGTACCTGCTCTGCCATCTTCTGCATCGCCGCCTCGATCTCCGTGGCCTGTTCGTGGAGGGGCTGGACATCGATACCGAACCCGTACAGGCTGTTTAATACCTCCATCGCCGCGGCAGATGCACGTGGGTCGGGGGTGTTCACGGTCTCTCCGAGGAGGCCCACTCCCGGGAGATCGCGTACGATGCACTCGGTGAGGACGCTCCCCGCGATGCCCGATATGCTCCCCATCGGGAGAATGATGGTCTTATCCTCGATCATCTTCAGCTTCTCCTCGCTGGTGGCAACACCGAAGACCCGTTTCTGGGGTTCGTTCGTGATGATCCCGGCGATGGTGAGGATCTCGCGGATCTGATAATCCGCCAGCCAGTCAAGGAGGGAATTTGCCACCTCGTAGCAGATCATCGGGTGGACGGGGATGTCTGCCACCACCGCCAGGAAGGAGTCCTTCTCATAGAACCGTACCGGGACATTGACCACGCCCTTGGACATCATCGCGAGCGGGGGAAAGTACTTGCTCGTGACATTGCCGATATGGGTAAACGAGAGCTGGTCGACGAGATACTGCAGGGCAATGGAGCCCACAAGCCCGCTCCCGGGAAACCCGATCAGCACGGACACCTCCTCGCTCTGCAGGGGATTTGAGGTAATCTTGATATCTTCCATGATCACACAACCTTTCGCGATCGATGTGGTATGATAGCTCTATTATTTTAATGCTCCCGCAAAAGGAGGCAGGGTTTACATAGTTTCGGTTTCCAAAACTATGAGTGCATGCAGGAATACCCGATCAAACGTGGATTTACGAAGGGACTCGAGGAGCGCGTGGTGGAGGGTTTTTCGAAATTCTTCGGCAAAAGACCAGTGAAGAGGGATGGGCAATATACGATCCGGTATGGGGCTCTCCTCTCCCTCGAGGTAACGGTCGGAGAAGGGGGAAAGACGCTGCTGGTGGATACCGAATCAGACCGGGCATGTGCGGACGATGAAGTGATCCTCGACACCAACCACCGTTTCCGGCAGTACCTCACCTTTGTCACCGGGCTCTCGACAAAGGAGCGGACAAAAAAGATGAAGCAATCGGTCGAGAAGTCTACTCAATAACGATTGCTGGCTTGAAGGGAAGGCTGGAGGCCGCTTTCGGGTGCGCACGCCCTTCGGCATCCACGACCTCCACCGGAACACCGAACTCCTTTGTGAAGAACAGGGCGGCTTCCTGGAAGATCTTTGCTTCGTTTACCCCTCTTTCCTTCAGGCGTTCAACGAGCTGGGGAGGGAGGCGGTGGATGAGGTTGGTGACCTGTTTAATCGTATCTGCGACCACCTTGCCTTTCTTTCTCATCTCTTCGTCTCTCATGACCTCCTTCATCACGGCCGTCCTGTCGCCGGCTCCTGCAACCGTGCGGAATATCTCCCATTTCCACGCCGGGGCCACGAAGAGCTGGATCTTTGCGGGGGTGATCTGGATCAGCTTCAGGATCGATTCGATATCCTCCACGGTGCGCTGAAGGAGTTCTTCAGCAAGTTCAGCGTCCCTGTTGATTCTCACCTCATCGACGGTGGGCCACGGGGCAAAGGCCACGGCCCCCTCCCCTCCCAGCTGCTCCCAGAGCCTGCCGGAGGTGACGGGGACGAAGGGGGCGAGCAGGCGGACCCAGGTATGGCAGAGCTCCCGCATCGCACCTGTCGCCATAACCCCTTTCGGAAGCCTCCTCCGGTACCACTTCAGGTCCCCTTCGATCCCGAAGTACGCCTCCTGGATGGCCTGGCGGGTCTGGAAGGATTCGAGGGCCGCGGTGGTGCTGGAGATCCTCATCTGGACTCTGCTCGAGAGCCACCGGTCGATGGGATCTGTGCCGGACGCAGAGAGGCCTTCCTCCACTGTGCCTGCGAATCGCTCGATCTGTTTCTTTGTGGAGACCACGAACTCATTGCGCCAGTCAAAGTCCTGCCAGGGCTCCGCGCTCCCTACCAGGAACATCCGGACCGTATCGGTCCCAAACTCATCGAGCGCGTCCTCGAGAAGAACGACATTCCCCTTGCTCGAGGACATCTTCGCGCCCTCGAGGAGGCCCATCCCGAAGACCACCATCCCGCGGGGGTAAAGATCGCGGGGGAAGATGGCTGCATGGTGGAAGAGCTGGAAGGTGAGGTGATTGGAGATGAGGTCCTTTGCCGAGAACCGGAAGTCGTACGGATACCAGTATAAAAATTCGGTGCGGAGTGCGTCGAGCGTCTCTTTCGGGAGTGAGGTGGGGCTGCCCTTCCCCGTGAAGAGGTAATCGAAGACCTCTGGTTCGAGGAGTCCCGGATCGATCTCCTTGAGCCGGTGGGCGATGGTGTAATAGGCCATGTAGATGGTGGAATCCGAGAGCGGTTCGACCAGCCACTCCTTATCCCAGGGG
>JAVVFN010000054.1:0-8719 GCA_032250645.1 Methanomicrobiaceae archaeon
AGGAGTCCTTCTTCTATGACCCCCCTCCCGAGGGTTCGGCCGCACTCCTCATCCGGTCCCTCCTCCCCGGGAGTGCGAGGGTGGTGGCGGCCTTCAACAATATCGCAGCGAACTGCTGGCGGGACCTTGCAAATCCGCTCGAATATTCGGTCGCCGTCTGCGGGGACGATCCAGAGGTAAAAGAGGTGGTGATGGGGCTCGCGGGAGGCACCGGAGAGCTTCGCGCCTTTGATGCCGGACCTCTCGAGAGCTCGTCCATTGTGGAGAGCATCACCCCCCTCCTCCTCAACCTCGCCCGGTACAACAGGATGCGGGATGTCGGAGTCCAGTTCCACTGATCTTTCCCGGGTGCTCGGGATCCTTGAAGGTCGCTACGGCAGGTCTGCATGGTGGCCGGGGACCCGTGAGGAGGTGATGATCGGCGCCGTCCTCACCCAGCAGACGCGGTGGAAGAACGTGGAACGGGCCCTCCTCAATCTTGCGCAGGAGGGGATCGCGACGGTGGAGGGGATTTATCGTGCAGATCGGGACAGGATCGAGGAGGCGGTGCGGTGCACCGGGTTCTACCGGGTCAAGACGGGGCGGCTGAAGGCTCTGGCGGCTCATATCATGGATACGTATGGCGGGGTTCAGGGGATGGGCAGGGCCGCCACCGGGGATCTGCGGGAAGGCCTTCTCTCGGTCCGCGGGATCGGCGAGGAGACCGCTGACAGCATCCTCTGCTACGCACTTTCCCGCCCGGTCTTCGTCATCGACGCGTATACCACGCATATCTGCGGCTGCTGCGGGATCCCGGAGAGGGGGAGGGCGCTTTCTGATCTCGTGCTCGCACAGATCGGAGAGGACAGCCCGGCATGCAGGGCGGTGCATGCCCACTTTGTCGAGTTCGGAAAGGAGTTTTGCGGGAAGGGGAGGTGTGCAAAGTGTCCGCTCCGGAATGGGGGCGCATAGGGACGCGGATGTGGTCAGAGGGACTCATTCACGCGAACTTCGGGAACATGAGCACCCGGTGTGAAGGAGGGTTATCGATCACCAGGGCCGGGGCGTACCTGGACGATCCCGGCGATCCGGTCTTTGTCCCGCTCACCGGCGATGTCGACCCGAGGGCGTCCAGCGAGTACCGGGTTCACCGGGAGATATACCGGGCGACCCTGCATTGCGCAATGATCCATGCACACCCCCCCTGCGCCGTTGCCCTCTCCCTGCTCACGGATGAGATCGTCCCCGAGGACAGCGAGGGAAGGCTCCTCTGCCCGAGGATTCCTGTGGTGGTGGGTGGGCCCGGGACCGGGGAGCTCGCCTCTGCGGTCGCATCCGTACTGGTCTCGGCACCGGTCGCCATGGCACGGGGTCACGGCACCTTTGCGGCTGCAAAAACGCTCGAGCAGGCATACCTGCTCACCGCGGCGGTGGAGCATGCCTGCTGCATCCTCTTCCTGCGGGGCTCTCAGGGCTGATTTTCGGGCGGGCGGAGGCGCTGGAGCTCCCGCACGATCTCGCGGTGGAAGGTGAGGATCATATCGCTGATCACCCCGAACATGAAGAGTTCAAAGCCCACCACGATGAGGAGCACCGTGAGGATGGTGAGCGGCAGGTGCTCGGTCCCCCCGACCCACTCCCAGACCACGTAGACTCCGATCAGGCCCCCGAAGAGGGTCAGCAGGCACCCCGCGATCCCGAAATAAAAGAGCGGGTTGGTCATCTTTGCAAGGCGGTAGGTGGTGGCCATGATCCGGAACCCGTCCTTCACCGGGCTCAGCTTGGTCTCTGTGCCGGGCCGAGGGGAGTAGCTGACCGGAACGACCGCCACCTTCTGGTTATTTCTCACCGCCTCTGCCGCCATCTCTGTCTCGATCCCAAAGCCTCCCTCCTTCAGGTGCATCTGCCGGACGGCAGAGAGGGTGAAGGCCCGGTATCCGGAGAGAATATCGGCAAGGTAGGTTCCGTGGGCCACTTTGAAGAGGTAATTGATGATTCTATTGCCGACGCCGTTCATCCGGGTGAGCGCACCCTCATCCGGGTTATGCAGGCGGTTCCCGATGACCTGGTCTGCGCCGGAGAAGAGGGGGGCGAGCATTCTGTCGGCCTCCTCCGGAGCATAGGTTCCGTCCCCGTCGATCATGAGGATGTAGGGATGCTCGATCATTCCCAGGGCCTCGATGACGGCATTGCCCTTCCCCCTCCCGGTCTGGACCTCCACCCGTGCGCCCTTTATCTTTGCAATATCGACCGTTTTGTCGCCGCTATTCCCGTCGATGATGAAAATGTACGGGTATCCGAGGTCCTGAAACTCCTCGATGATCGAGCCGATGGTCGGTGCCTCGTTCAGCGTGGGGATGAGGACGCAGACCTCGTCTTTCCTGATTTCCATCGCTACATTATATAAAAATCCCTTCCCATAAGTCCTTTCATGCATCTCGCCAAGAAAGGTATCCGCGTCTGCGGCATTGCGGAGAGCTTCTCCGGCCGCGAACGCTCAACCCTCGCAGGCGTGGTGATACGGAAGGACCTGGTCATTGACGGGGCTGCCTTTGCCCGGGTGACCGTGGGGGGGACCGATGCCACGAGCGCCGTCCTCGAGATCTTCCGCACTCTGGATCGTGAGGACATCGCGTGCCTGATGGTGAGCGGGTGCGTCATCGCGTGGTTCAATATCATCGATCCGACTGCGATCCTGGATGCCACCGATCTTCCGCTGATCGTGGTGACCTACGAGGAGTCAGAGGGACTTGCGGGGGATATTGCACGCCACTTCCCCGGTGATGCAGAGAGGCTTGCCGCCTACCGGAGACTGGGAGAGAGGGTGCCGGTGGATCTTGGTACCGGGTACCGCATATTTATCCGTGCGTGGGGGATAGAAAGGGAGGATGCCGCCCGCATCTGCGATGCCTTCACCCTGGAGGGGCGTATCCCTGAACCGGTGCGCATCGCCAGGATCATTGCCCGCGCCGCAATGCGCCTCGAGGAAGGGTATTGAACCGTCAATGGTCGACGCCCCGCTTTTTCAGTTCCTTTGATTTCCTGATAGAGCACTCCTCGCAGCGGAACTCGGGCCGTGCGTCCTCGACCCGGTCATAGGTGCCGGTCTTCACCAGCCGGTAGCCCCTCGCGATCTTCCCGCAGTCGACGCAGCGGATATTCTCCTTCACCTCCCACTGTGCGGCCAGTGCCCTCGATGTGAAGATAAACTTGTCGACCCAGTAGAAGATGAGCCCCCCGATCAGGTTTGCGATGACCGCCGAGGCGACCTGGCCCATCGAGAAGAATACAATCCCTGCTCCTGCGAGGATCGGGGTGGAGAGCTGCCACCTGATGAGGTACAGGCCATAGCGCGTGAAATTGATCTGCATCCTGAACCGATCATTGTCTCCCTGAACGATAAGTGCTCTCGCGAACGATCAAACCTAGCAGACGGGGGAAAGCCTGCAGATGAAGGAGAAAAAATAGAAGAGAAGGAAGATGAGAAAGACCGCGATGAGATAGATGAGGTGGCGGAACCGGGTCTGGAAATGCTCGATATCCTCCCCGCAATAAGGGCAGTAGCCTCCCCTGTTTCCGACTTCCCCCATGCACCTTGCGCAGGTCATGATAATCAACAATGATATACATTATCGTTATACAGTATAAACCTTGTCTCGGTAGTATTTTATTCTTCGTGGCCAATCTGGATTGGGAGGATAGAGGATGAGACTGGTCCGGCTGAGGGACGATTTTTATCTCAATGCGAACATGATCAGGGATATCTCCATTAATGAGGGTGCCCGCATCCCCAGGGAGGCCGAGCCCGAGATGTTCCAGTATTTCCTCATAATCGGGTTCCACGAGCCTGTGTTCGATGAGGAAGAGAAGGTCATCTGGATTGGAAGTGCGCACCAGGAGGATCTCGCGGAAAAACTTCTTACCATGATCGTCGGTGAACTCACGAAGGGCGATATCCCTGTGGTGGATCTGCGGCCTGAGAGGTTCGGAAAGGAGCTCCTCGAGTCGCTCTGAGGGATTGATCGCCAATCAGAAGATAAAGAGCCAAAAAATTCTCTCTCTCAAAAAAAATACTGCTTCCCGCCGGATGGGGGAAGCGACATGTGCCCGTTCTTTTCAGGATGCGGATCTGACTTCGGGCGTGGGTATGGGGAAGAACAATCCTCTATGGCGCCCCGATCATGATCCTGCTTCGTGATCTCTGTTGTCAGGAGTGCGGTTCCCGGAGGAAGGGGGGGAGAACTAAATACCATAAGACCCCTCACCACTCTCATGGAACCGGTGGTGGTCCTCTCCACAGCTCCCCGGGAGATTGCCGGGCAGATCGCCGAAATCCTTGTAGCGCATGGGCTTGCCGCATGCGTGAACATCGCGGAGGTGCATTCCTGCTACACATGGGAAGGCGGCATCTGCCATGACGAGGAGGCGTTGCTCATCATCAAGACGTTCCAGGAGCGGCTGGATGAACTGATCACGGCTGTGCATGCAGTCCATCCCTACGAGGTGCCGGAGATCATCTCCATCCCCATCACCGGGGGATTTGAGGACTATCTCGCATGGATGTGCATGACCGCAGGACGCCGGTCTACCTGAAGATACCGAGCCAGATGAGGAGGAGGGCAAAGAGGCCAAGAAGGACTGCCACTGGGAGCGGAAAGGCGCCCGGGGTGACGACCAGGATGAGGAGGAGGATCAGGCCGAGCCCTATGATCGGTATGCCGCTTTTTACCGGAAAGACCGCGCAAGGATCTGTGTTCACGGATATCCCTGTCCTGATCTCTGTTATACGCAGGGATAGGAATTGCGGCGCGGACGGGAGGGGATGTGATTGAATCCTCCTCTCACCCCTGAACAGAGGCTGGGGATCTTGCGGGCAATGGGGTGCCGCTGCGAATTCTGCTCCATCCGTTTTCCGGCAGCCTTCCTCCGCATCCACTGCATCTACGGGGAGAACGCGGCCCCTGATGAGGAAGGGGATCTCGACAAGATGATCCTGGTGGTCTGTCCTGTCTGCCATGGGCTCCTTCATGCGCTACCCACGGAGATTAGGACGTGGTCAATGCAGAAGCGCCTGATCCGGAACCGGCCCCTCGGGGTGAAAAGGAAGATCCGGGAGGTTCTCGGGTACCGGTCCAGGCCATATACGCCTCCTCCGGTCGATCTCGCCGAGATATTTGAAGAGTTCCAGCAACGCGGCGGTTTTCAGGCGTTTTAACGTTCCCGGCCTTCTCTACCCTTCACTTCGGTCTTTTATGAATATTTAAAATGCCGCCAGAATCGTGCCCCGATTTGTCATTTCCCATTGGCAGGCACTTTTGCCTTGCAAAGGTTTATCATTGAATTATCTAGTTTATTAAATATTTGCGTGGCAATGGATTAGGCGCGTAAGGATGTACCACCAGGCAGAATTACCCCGCATAAAACGCCTGCTCAAGTCCCACCCCCACGGGATGAGTATTACGGATATCTCCAGATCCCTCAAGATCAACCGGAATTCTGTCGCCAAGTACCTGGATGTGCTGCTCATCTCAGGGCAGGTCGAGATGAAGAAGGTCTGTACCGCAAAACTCTATTTTGCCACCAAGAGGACGCCCATCTCTGGCATGCTCCGGTTCTCCTCGGACCTGATCTGCATCATCGATGAAGAGCTGCAGATTGCTGATATCAATGAGAAATTCCTCGAATTTGAAGGGTATGAGTACGAGGAGGTCCTGCACCACTCCCTCGATGATCTGAACTTCTCCCTGATCAACGGCACTCCGGTATTCCAGATCCTCAAGAATGAGGCGCACCTCAATGAGGTGTCTCTCGAGATCATGATGGAGCGGGACGGCCAGGAGTTGGCATTCAAGGTGAAGATGGTCCCGACCGTCCTCGAAGACGGGTCGACAGGCACCACGGCCTTTTTTGAGAATATCACCGCCCAGAAGCAGTACGAGCTCCGGCTTGCGGACAGCGAGGCCCTCCACCGCTCCATCGTGGAGGACCAGACCGAGCTCATCTGCCGGTTCCTCCCGGATGGGACCCATATCTTCGGAAATGAACCCTATTGCCGGTATTTTGGCGTCTACCCTGAAATAATCCGCAATACGCGGTTTATCCCGGAGATGCCCGAGAGTGATAGGAGGATGCTGAGGGCACAGCTTGATGCGCTCACCATCGATCACCCGGTATGTTCTGTCCAGAACCGGGTCTTTATCCCTGACGGTTCGGTCCGCTGGCTCCAGTGGACCGACCGGGCGATCTTTGACCAGGACGGGGGGCTCCTCGAATACCAGTCTGTCGGACGGGACATCACCAGGGAGAAGGAGCTCGAAGCCAAACAGAAGGAATTTTTCAGGGATATCACGTTCCTCTCGAAGACTGCCATGGACCTCGTATCCATCACCTCTTTCGCGGAGATTTTTTCCTATATCACCCAGCAGGTCCGGGAGATCACCCATCAATCAGCGATTATTGCCTGTTCGTACGAGAAGGATTCCCATGATTATACCGTGCGTGCCATCGCATTCTCTAGTGACCTGCACAATCCCGGGCTGCAGGAGGTGTGCAGCGGATGGCAGGGGGTGAAATTTCAGGAGAAGCCTCCTGTGGTAGAGGGAGTTCCCTCTTCCCGCCTGTACCGGATTGCCAGCGTAGATCCCTCAATGTTTCTCGAGAAGTCATCTTCCGGCAGCACAGCCTCTCTCGATCCTGCGATTTTCGATGCATATGTGCTTGACATCAAGCAGTATACCGAAGAGCTCGGGTTCGTACTCATCATCTGCCCTTCCGGGTTGGGAATCGCAAGAATAAATCTCTTAGAAGTATTTGCAAGCCAGGTCGCGGTGGCCCTGCAGAAGATCTATGCCATGGGGGCGTTGCGCTTGAGCGAAGAGCGGTACCGGAGCATCGTGGAACAGTCGTCCATCGCCATCATCCTCCACCATGAGGGAAAGGTGGTGTTTGTCAATGAGGCCGGCTGCAGGCTTCTCCGGGTGGAGCGGCCGGAGGACGCGATCGGGGAACCGATCCTTGACTATGTTCACCCCGAATCTCTGGAGATGGTAAAAGAGCGGTTGCAGCGCCTGCAGCATTCGCCCTGTTCCTGCGAGCTTGTGGAAGAGAAATGGATCCGCAAAGATAAAACCACGGTGGACGTGGACGTGATGGCCACCTCCTCGGAAATTCTCGGGCGTAAGACGATCCAGGTCATTGCATGGGACATCACCAGCCGCAAGCGAATGGAGAAGGAACTTGAGAATGCCCGGTTTACCCTGAACGAAGTTCTTGATCTCTTTCCGGACCCCACATTTGTCCTCGATGCGCAGAAAAGAGTAGTCGGATGGAATTCTGCAATGGAACTCCTGACAGGGAGAAAGGGCAAAGATATCATTGGCACTTCGAATTATTCGTATTCCATCCCCTTTTACGGAAAAGAGAGGGAGATGCTCATCGATTTACTCGATGCTCCCACCGCAAAGATAGAATCAATGTACAGGAATGTTCACAGGTCTGAAAATGCCCTGTCCGCAGAAATTTATATACCCGATCTGGCCCAGGAGGGCGGCAAATACCTGTTGGGAATCGCGAAGCGTATCTTTGACCGTTCTGGAAACCTGATCGGCAGTATCGAATCTGTGCGGGATATCAGCGACTTGCGACTTTTAGAAAATGCCCTGCTGCACAATTCGGGCGAGGCCCTTGAATGCGGGAGCGAGCGATGCGTCCAGCTGCTCAAGGCCATCAATAGCATGAAGGTTGAACTGGCACCCAAATAACAACAAATTTCACTCTATTTTGAAAAATAAACGCTTATCGTCATTGCATTGCTGCTTTGCATGGCATATGTTTATTATTCTACATAGATTATACAACTCTTGTCGGGGAATGTGATCCCCGGGCAATGGAGAGAACTTGGGGGTGAAGAGAATGCCGAAGAACACCTATGAGAAGATCATCAACAAGAAGGATCCTGCACGGTGGAAGCAGGTTCCCGAGATGCAGAAATTTGGGCCGTCCGCAATCGAATATCTGGTAAAGGCGCTGGGCGATGATGACAAGTGGGTCAGGCTCCTTGCGGCCGATGTCCTCGGGGATATCGGTGATGTTGCGGCCGCAAAGCCGCTCGTCGAGATGCTGAAGGACCAGGACCAGGATGTCCGGTTCATTGCGGCAGGGGCGCTCGGAAAGATCCCGGAGCAGAAATCCATCGAATCCCTCGAACAAATATGCACCTCTGACAACTGCTTCGTGAGAATTGCCGCTGAAGAGTCGATCGAACGGCTGAAAAACCTGAAATGATGTACCTGTCATTTCATCCCTTTTACCCTTTGGTCACGCAGTCGCCGAATCCCTGGAGATGACTGTCCCGTCGGCGGAGCGGATGATATCGACCCTTACCCGGTCGCCCGGCCTGATCGTGCCGTCCGAGAGATCAAGGGCGATCCTCTCACCGGGGTTCCACCTATCGCTCCTGCACCCGGATCCGGATATGGTCTGCACGCCGTAATGCCGGGTGCTGATAAATGTATGGCCATTGAGCGTGGAGATCCTGCAGGGAAGCAGTGCTCCGTTCGCATATATCTGTGCTTCCAGCGCACCGTTCTCTACCGGCTCAGAGCCGGTGTGGAGCAGGGTGATGCGGCTGTCAAAATTGGGAGGCATCCCCTCCCCCCGGTCAGAGTGCGAGATTGATGCGATGCAGAAGATGGCCGGAGTCCCCCCCCAATCAAGTGCAGGGAGGTGGAGGAGGAGGAGC
>JAVVFN010000055.1:0-8707 GCA_032250645.1 Methanomicrobiaceae archaeon
ACCCTCTTGTCAGCCTGGACCATCTCCAGGTGCTGTTTATCGGTGTTTACCGCAATGGTCTCTGCACCGGATACCTTCATGTGGTACAGCCGGTTGATGGTGTTGTTGCCGGCGCCACCGCATCCCACGATCACGATTCGCGGCTGCCCGAGGAAGTCGTCATCGTCCTCGATGTTCCCGCGCTTCATCAACTGCTCGCGTTCGGAATTCTTTAATGCTTCATTAATAATTGTCTGCACTCAAAACCCTCCTACAAACTGAATGAAATTGGATCTCCTTTCCTCAGCGGACGAAAGGAATGGTTCTCAACAAGCTGCAGGACGTCGACACCTTCGTCGATCCCGTGGCGGATCAGCTGCTCCCACTTTTTCCGTTCCCCAAAGCTCTGTTGCATCTCCCTACCTCCTACACCTTGAATGAGATCTGTTCGCTATCCCTCAGCACACGGTCAGCGTGTTTCTCAATGAGTTCACGGACTGCATACCTCACGGCCTCCGAGACGGTTGGAAATTCTCCGGCCTCAACCAGCCGCTCCAGCATGGTAATCTGCTGGGGGGGCAGTCGTATGGTAATCCGCTCCATCACTGGTACCCAATGTCTGCTTTATGTCAGACATATGTCATCTTTCTGCCCGACTTGAATCAGACAATCATTGCTGAAATCCCAACCTATATATACTTGCCGAATTTCTTCTCTCCTCCGACTCACAACCATTTTATCTCAAAAAATTCAATAATTCCAGGAATAAAGGGAAAAAATGGTGATTTTTCAGTTCCCTGATCGGGTTGAGCACGGGGGAAGGGTGCGCTGGCACCAGGACGCGGAGGGGCGCCGGCCACTCGATTTCAGCGCCAATTTAAACCCCTTTCCGCCAGATATCCCCTGGAAACCGGACCCTTGCCTCCTTACCGACTACCCTGACGATACCTACCATGCCCTAAAATCCCTCATCGCGCGCCACTTCCACCGGGATGAAGAGGAGATCACGCTCGGAAATGGCTCGATCGAGGTGCTCCGTTCGTTCTGCTACGCCTCGATACAGTCAGGGGATCTGGTCCGGATCGACCCTCCCACCTTCGGGGAATATGCACTGTCGGCCGGGCTTGCCGGCGGAAGAGTTGAGCCCAGGATCGAACACGCGAAGGTGTGGTTTATCTGCAACCCCAACAACCCCACCGGCACCTTCCTCCCGCGGGAGGCGCTCTCCGCCGAACTCGAGATGACCCGGAGGGAAGGAGGGGTCCTCTGCATCGACGAGGCGTTCATCGAGCTTGCCGGCCCGCAGGAGAGCCTGATCGGGGTCAGGGACCCTTCGCTCTTCATCCTGCGGTCCCTGACCAAGTCCTTCGCGGTCCCGGGCCTGCGGTTCGGCTTCGGGGTGGGAGACCCGGACCTGATCGCACGAATGGAGGTGATCCGGCCGCCGTGGAATGTCAATGCCTTTGCAGCCGATTTCGCCCGCGTGGCGCTTTCCCACTACCATGTACTCGAGGAATCAATGCAGCGGATAGCCGGAGAACGGGCATGGCTCACGGGCGCCCTCCGTGAGCGCGGGATCGAGCTGGTCCCCCCGAGTGCAAACTTCATCCTCCTCCACCTCCACAGGGACGCCCGCCGCCTCTCCGAAGAGATGCTCGCTCATGGCGTTCTGGTGCGGGACTGCACCTCGTTCGGCCTTCCTCAATCGATCCGGATCGCGGTCCGCACCCGCGAGGAGAACAGGGTCTTTCTGGAGGCATTTGACGCATGCATGCGCTGATCATGGCCGGGGGAAGCGGGACACGCCTTGCGATGGGTGAAAAGCCCCTGGTGCTGGTCTGCGGGCGCCCGATGATCGCGTTTGTCATCGACGCCTTTGCCGGCTGCGGGATCGAAGTGCTGGTGGTGACCTCCCCCCGCACGCCCATGACCTCCAACTGGTGCCGGAGCAATGGCATCCCGGCATATGCCGCCGCAGGCAGGGGCTACGTGGAGGACCTCGTCGAGGCCGCGGGCGTGCTCGGAGCGGAAGGTCCGCTCTTCTCCTGCGTGGCCGACCTCCCCTGCATCAGCGAAGGGATCATCCGGGAGATCCAGCGGCGCTGGAAAGGATCAGGGATGGAGGCATGCTCGGTCTGGGTACCCCTCGCGCTCTGCGAACAGCACCATTGCACCCCCCGCTATACCGAGGAGCTGGACGGCCAACAGGTCTGTCCGGCCGGGATCAATATCCTACACGGGTCCCGGATTGCCTCCGAGCAGGAAGAACTCCCCCTGGTCCTCCCGGAGAGGAGACTCGTCTTCAATGTGAACACGAGGGAAGAGCGAGAACGTGTGGAGTCCTATCTCTGCCCGGGAAGTTGAGTACAGGGTTGTTGCTGAAAGGGGTTTGCTGTTGACGGGGGTTTCACCCCCGGCCCCCGGGCAGGATAAATCCCCTCGTATGAGTCCAAGCGATCGATTCCCTTGTGCACGCCGAAGGTGTCTATCCTGCCGCGGGGGAGGGTCCGGGAGAGAGCGGCAGAAATCCCCTCCCGGTCTGCACCTCAATACCTCTCGATGGGCTCTATTCTGCCCACAGGGATGGATGGGAGGAGCGGCTCATCATCTTTCACCGTCACCCAGTCGAGCAAAACCCCCATGCCGCAAAGAAATCATATTAAGCCTCCCACGCCGACCTTTGAGTATGGAACTGAGCCGGGAATTCGAACTGGAAGGGCATATTATCGATTCCGGTATCATGACCAGGGTATTTGACCGGATCATGGACCTGGGCGGAGACTTTGAAATCCTGCAGTTTGAGATCGGGAAGAAGAAGAAAGACCCAAGCTATGCCAAACTGCGGGTGACCGCTCCCGATGCCCAGCAGCTCGCATTTTTGATGAGCGAACTTCACCGGCTCGGCGCTCATGAACTGGAGGTCGAGGATGTGCGACTCGAACCGGCCGAGGGCAATCGTATCGTCCCCAAGGGGTTCTATTCCACCACCCACCACCCGACCTTCGTGAAGTATGGCGGCCGGTGGCTCCCGGTAGAGTCGATCGAGATGGACTGCCTCATCATCGTAAGAAAGGAGGAGATGAGGGCTCTCTGCATCCCCATGTCAAACCTCGTGGCAGGAGACCTGGTGGTGATGGGGGAGCAGGGGGTACGGGTCAACCCACCTGAACGCCCCCGGAAGGTCAGCACCTTCGAGTTCATGCATGGGACCGTCTCGTCAGAACGCCCGAGCGAGACCATCATCGCCAAGATTGCCGCCGAGATGAGAGAGCTGAAACGGAAGGGAGGGAAAATCGGCATCGTCGGCGGCCCGGCGATCGTCCATACCGGGGCGGCGTGGGCACTCGGAGAGATTATCCGGACCGGCTACTGCGACGTGCTCTTTGCCGGCAATGCACTTGCCACCCACGACATCGAGTACAACCTTTATGGCACCTCGCTGGGGATGAACCTTGACACCGGGACCCTGAGCCGTGGCGGCCACAAGCACCACATCTATGCCCTTTCCGAGGTGATCCGGGCAGGGTCCATCAGGGAGGCGATCGAGAAGGGCGTGATCACCGGCGGGATCATGTACGAGTGCGTGAAGCACAATGTCCCCTTCGCGCTCGCCGGCTCCATCCGTGACGACGGGCCGCTTCCTGACGTGGTCACCGACGTGATAGCGGCGCAGGAGATCATGCGCACCCATATCCGAGGCCTCGACATGGTGATCATGATCGGGACGCTCCTCCACTCGATTGCCGTGGGCAACTGTCTCCCCTCGTATGTCAAGACCATCTGCGTGGACATCAACCCTGCTTCGGTCACCAAGCTGATGGACCGGGGGACCATGCAGGCCATCGGCGTGGTGAGCGATGCAGGGGCCTTCCTCCCACTTCTCGCGAAACACCTCAGGGACGGCTCGTAATTATCGCGTGAGCGGCGTGCAGAAGGGCATCTCTTCCTCTAGCACGTACTCCCACTCTTCCTTGCATCCGCAATGCTCCTCGAGGAGCGCGAGCACAAGATCCCGGTCCCGCGAGAGGGAATACTGCCTGATCCCCCTGACGATCTCCCGATCACACGTCCCGCAATTATGGGGGCCCCGGGGATGACCGCCGCCCACCGGGTCGCACTGCACGTGGACGGTGGCCTGGCCGAGAACGGCAAGGACGCTCCAGAGGTAGGGCGGACGGTACGCCCCCTGCCGCCAGTACTGCTCAACCTCGGTCCCTTTCTGCACGGTGCAGAGATTCATGGAGAGGATCTCGGAGTAGGGAGATGCCTCCCGGATCGAGTGGTGCATATCGGCAATGGCTTCCGACTCGGTAAGAAAAGGGGGTTTTAGGAGCAGGTAGGCCTTGGTCCCCGCACCACCCTTGTGGGCCCTCCCGGCGGCATCTTTAAAATCAGCGAAGGTGTGCCCCTTATCGATGCACTTCTCCCGGATATTGTCATTGGTGGTCTCAAGCCCCATGGCCACGTAGAGCGGCTGGTCCCATGTGCCGTCGTCGACCTTCCCCATGAGTTCCTCCATCCGGGCAGCATCCACGTATTCAGGCCGGGACTCCGCGATGACCAGTTTCCCGCGGAATGATGCGGCGATGGCGTCCTGAACAGGACAAGGGACTTCGTTTGCGTCGAGGAAACTCCCGGACGTGAATATCTTGACCATCTCGAAAGAGGAGGAAGGGTGGCGTTCCTGCAGCCATGCCAGCTGCGCGAGGATCCGTTCCTCCAGCGCTCCTGGGGGAAGAGGAGGGTACCGCTCATGACGATAGCCGCACATCCGGCACCGGTTCCATGCACAGCCGGCAGTCCTGAAGATGACGGTGAGGCACCGGAGGACCGATCCGCGGTACTCTTCCATCCCGGTCCAGCAGGCGAGGGGCTTTTCTGTCTCCATGGGCTGTTGCATAAATCGGTGCCGTGAACTCATAAAAGGTGCATCAATTTTTATGCGGAAAAAAATTATAGATTGTTTTATATATTTTCCCCCGACTACTCTGATCTGAGATGGCACAGCTCCTCGAATCCAACATGCATGCCGACATCCGGGCAATGCTGAGACGCTGGTACCCGCCGCGGCGGGGCTGGAAGATCTTTGACCGGGATGAAGAGGCGGGGGGCCGGCCCGATTTTTTGGTGGAGCGTACGGATGGCGATATCATAGAACGCACCGTCTGCGAGGTGGTGGCCGCCCGGAAGATCATGCCCGAGCACATTGCCCGCCTCAACCATTACGCCGAAAGCCTCAGTGGCGAGAAGATCACCATCCTTGAGAAGATCCTCGCGGTACCCGCCGGTACAGACACCTCTGTTGTGCCGCCGGACATCTCGGTCCTGGTCCTCTGGGCTCATCCCGTCGAGTGAGACACCGGGAACGAACCGCAATAGTATTAACCGCCCAGCCGACGATCGTACAGCTATGAGAACGTTCATTCTCGCCCTTTTCGGGTTGCTCATACTCGTCAGTGCGGGATCTGCGTACTATATCAATTTTGACGCGCCCGACAGCCTGGCGGCCGGGGAGCCCCTGAACATCACCGGGGAAAGCACTCTCCCACCCGGCTTTTCAACTGAGCTTGTTTTGTACCGGCTCTCTCCCAGTGTCCGGGAGATGGCACGCGAGACCATCACCATCCAGGAGGACGGGAGCTGGAGCCTGATCATCGATACCACAGGGTATGCCGCAGGAAGGTACAAGTTCGAGATCGCGGAGAAGGCGTATTGGGAAGATGGGGAGTACAGGGTCTATGAGTACGGCTCGGGGTCGGACACCCTCCACACCTTCACCATCGTGGACCGGTCCGGTGAACTGACCATCAGCGCCCCCCTCTCGCAGAGGTACGACGGGACGCTGCAGCTCGCCGGGAAGGTCGCAGGGCTTGGTGACGCCGGGGTGAAGATCACGGTCGAAGGGCCCTCGGGGACGGTTTTCGGCCCCCAGTACATCCAGACCGACAAAGAAGGACGCTTCTCCCGCGAAATTGCCATCGAGGAGGGCGGGGCGTTCCAGGTCCGGTTTGAGGACCGCAAGGGATTCATCCACACCGTGACCTTCACCGTCACCGGATATGCCACCCCCACCGAAACGGCGGCTCCGACCAGTGCCCCGCCCCTGACTGCCGCAGGGGAGGCATCCAGGGAGATCCCCGCATACTTCACCATCGATACAGAGCCCGGGACCGTGACCATCGAGTCCTCCACTGGCACCGACTGGATCCTCGAGTTCGTGGAAGAGAACGCGAATGAGCGGACCGTGAACGAGCAGGGGACAGTAAGTCCTGAGCGCATCACCTACGAGGCCGGTGGCGAAGAGGTCTACGTGAAGGCCTACCCGGTCCAGTACGCGGTCACGTCGACCATCACTTTGAGCGTGCAGAACGCCGAGTCGGTCACGCTCGACCCTGCCGCTGCCACCGCGTTCGGTGACACCCCTCCCGCGACCCCCACCCAGGCAACACCGCTCGGGCCCGCGGTCGCCCTTGCCGCCCTGGTCATCCTGTGCATTTCGCGAAAGTTCCCATAACACCATTTTTTTCTATTCCAAGCAACCACTTTTATGGGTGCCGGGATAGTCTAGTCCGGAAAGGCGGTGGCCTTGAAAGCCACTGGTGCTCTGCACCTCAGGAGTTCAAATCTCCTTCCCGGCGTGAATATCAGGATTTGGAGAGTGGATAAGTCATGTGTATTGCAGTACCGGCCGAAGTGCTGGAGATCAAGGACGGCAACATCGGGGTCGTGGACTACGGCGATCTCACGCAGGAGGTGCGCCTCGACCTCGTGGATGTGAAGGTGGGGGAGTTCGTCCTCGTACACGTCGGGTTTGCCATCCAGAAGCTGAGCAGGGAGGAAGGCTTGGAGACGCGTGAACTCTTCCGTGAGGTCTACGCCGCCATGGAGGAGTGATGCACGAATACAGCATCGCATATGACCTTTTCCTAACCGCTCGAACGGCTGCCGAGGCCCACGATGCCACCAGGGTCACCAGGGTCCACGTGGACCTCGGGGATCTCGCCATGGTCAACCCTGAGCAGGTCAGCTTTCTCTTCGTCGCCATCTGCGAGGATGATGCGCTCCTCGGCGGTGCTGTCCTCGAATACCGTCACGTGGAGACGAAGAGCCGGTGCACCTGCGGTTATGAAGGCTCGGAACGGTTTGTCTGCCCCCGGTGCGGGGCCCTTCCGGAGATCGTCTCAGGGAGGGAGATTGTGGTGACCAATATCGAGATCGAAGTGGACGGGGAATGAAAGTCAACCTGATGCACGGTGCCGGCGGGGAGATGATGGGCGAGCTCTTAAAGACCCTGACCCATTTTGTGCACAACAATGCCGGGGGGATCGGGCTCGAGTCCCTCGACGACGGGGCGGTCATCCCCCTCGGCGGCCAGAACATCGTCTTTACCACCGACTCGCACGTTGTCCGTCCCATCTTCTTTCCGGGCGGCGATATCGGGAGGCTCTCTGTCTGCGGGACCATCAATGACCTTGCCATGATGGGGGGGCGTCCGGTCGCGATCTCCTGCGGGATGATCATAGAGGAAGGATTCCTGGTAGAGGACCTGGCCCGGATCGTCGCTTCGATGGATAAAGCGCTCGGGGAGGCAGGGGCCGCCCTCGTCACCGGGGACACCAAGGTGCTGGAGAAAGGGGCGCTGGACGGAATCGTGATCAACACGGCCGGGATCGGGGTCGCAGAACGCCCGGTCCGTGACAACGGCCTTGAGGAAGGGGATGCCATCCTCGTGAGCGGGACCCTCGGGGACCATGGCATCGCCATCATGACCCACCGGGAGGGCTTTGATCTCGGCGAGCAGATCGTCTCAGACGTATCGCCGCTCTGGTCCCTTGTGGAACGGTGCATGGATACCGGAACGATCCATGCCATGAAGGACCCCACCCGCGGCGGCTTTGCAAACGCCATCAATGAGCTCGCCCGCAAGAGCGGGGTCGGGATCCGCATCAGCGAGGAGACACTCCCCATCCGGCGGAGTGTCCGGAGCGCGTCCGAGATGCTTGGTATCGACCCGCTCGAAGTGGCAAACGAGGGGAAAGCGATCCTGGGGGTCCCTGCCGGTGAGGCAGACGAGATGCTCCGTGCCCTCCGGTCCCACCCCCTCGGGAAGGATGCGGCCATCGTGGGAAGAGTAACCGCAGGGCGCCATGTCATCATGGAGACCAGGATCGGAGGGGAACGGTTCATCGAGGCGCCAATCGGCGACCCGGTCCCGCGTGTCTGCTGAGAAGCGTTCCTGCATAAAATCACCAGCTATTTTACCATTCCGGTTGTATCTCCAGTCAGAACCATGACCGAGGAAGCCGGAGAGGTGGAGATCAGAAAGGTAACGCAATGGGACATCCAGGAGATTGCCGACCTCTACCGGGAGGGTACGTGGTGGAAAGAGGAATGGGACCCTGCCCTGCTCCCGAGGCTCATCGCGGGGAGCTTTGTCTTCCTCGTCGCGGTCGACCCCGGATCGGGGAAGGCGGTCGGGATGGGCAGGGTTATCTCGGACGGGATCTCCGACGGTTACATCCAGGACCTCGTAATCCACTCAGGCTGGCGGGGGAGGGGGATCGGGCATGCCATCTTGCGAAGGCTCGTCTCCGAGTGCAGGGATGCCCGCCTCTCCTGGGTCGGCTGCATCGCTGAGCCGGGCACAGAGGAGTTCTACTACCAGTGCGGTTTTGAGCCGATGGAGGGGTACCGCCCCCTCCTCCACCGGGAGGGACCTCGATGCTGA
>JAVVFN010000056.1:0-8679 GCA_032250645.1 Methanomicrobiaceae archaeon
GCCCTGCATGGCGCGGCCCCTTATGTCACGTGAGAAAGGGATATGTAACTCAAATTGAGAGGTACAGAACATGGGAGACATGGATATCGAAGATCTGCCCGGGGTCGGCCCCACCACCGCGGACCGGTTGCGGGAGGCGGGGTATGCTACCGTCGAGGGCATCGCTACCGCTTCGTATGCCGACCTTGCCGAGGCAGCGGAGATCGGTGAGTCAACCGCCAAGAAACTGATCCGGGCAGCCCGCGAGAAGGCAGATATCGGGGGCTTCAAGACCGGGAAGATCGTCCTTGAGGAGCGCAAGGAGGTCCGCAAACTCTCCACAAGGGTGCCGGAACTCGATGCACTGCTGGGCGGAGGCCTCGAGACCAAGTCGATCACCGAACTGTACGGCGAGTTCGGGTCCGGCAAGAGCCAGATCGCCCACCAGATGGCCGTCAATGTCCAGATCTCACCCGAGCAGGGAGGGCTTTTTGGCTCCTGCATCTATATCGACACCGAGAACACCTTCCGCCCCGAGCGCATCTCCCAGATGGTGGACGGCCTTGCCGCAGAGATCGAGGTCCCCGATCTCGACGAGGTGCTCGAACATATCCATGTCGCCAAGGGGTACACCTCTGATCACCAGATGCTCCTCGTGGACAGCGCCCGCGAGCTTGCCGCAGAGCTGAAAAATACCGAGCGGCCGATCCGGCTCTTCATCGTCGATTCCCTCACTGCCCATTTCCGTGCCGAGTACGCAGGAAGGGGGACGCTCTCCCTGCGCCAGCAGAAGCTGAACAAGCACATGTACGACCTGGCCAAGCTCGCGGAGGAGCACAATGCCGTGGTGCTGGTCACCAACCAGGTCCAGTCCAACCCGGCCGTCTTTTTCGGGGACCCCACGAAGCCGATCGGAGGCAATATCGTGGGACACGCCTCAAAGTTCCGCCTCTACCTGCGCAAGAGCAAGGGGGGCAAGAGGATCGCAAAGCTTGTCGACAGTCCAAACCTCCCCGAAGGCGAAGCCGCGTTTATCGTGGAAGAGTCGGGTTTGCAACCTCTATAGGGGCGGTACCGGAGAGATGGCAGAACCACACGCTCCCACCGCCCTTGTCTGCGACGTCGACGGGACCATTACCGATGCGAGAAGGAGGATCTCGACCGATGCCATCCTGGTGCTCCGCAGGCTGATCGATTCCGGCGTCCCGGTGGTGCTGGCCAGCGGCAACACCATCTGCTCGATGAACATCCTCTGCAAGATGATCGGCACCGACGGGTCGGTTATCGCAGAGAACGGGGGGGTATACCGGCATACCTATTCGGGCGCCGAGCACGTCGAGGGGGATCGGAGCGTCGCCTGGAAGGCGTTCCGGCTGGTCGAAGAACATTTTTCCGGGCAGGGGGAGGAACTGGAGCTCTACAGCCCGGACGAGCGGCGCGCCGATGTGGCGTTTGCCCGGTCGGTGGACCCGGATGAGGTGCGACGTATTCTCTCCGGGCTCCCGGTGAAGGTGCTTGATACCGGGTTTGCCATCCACCTCCAGGAGAGGGGGGCAAACAAGGGCAGGGCGCTCTTGAAGCTTGCGGGTGAGATGTCCCTCTCCACGGGGATGTTTCTTGCGGTGGGCGACTCGATGAACGATTTTGAGATGCTGGCAAGCGCGGGCACCCGCGCCACGGTGGCAAACGGCGATGAGAGGTTAAAAGAGATCGCGGACTTTGTCGCAGGAAAAACGTATGGGGATGGATTTGTCGAAGCAGTGGTGAGGTTCTTCCCTCACTTCTTCGATACGTAGCGGTCGATCACGATATAGTCCTTGATGTCCTTGACCGCTTCGAACGGGACGACCATCCTGTCCCCCTCGAGCGAGTATCCTGTCACGTCAAATTTGGTGTCCGGCTTTACAATGAGATCGCACACCTGCCCGGTATCCAGATCCACGGTGATATTCTTGATCAGTCCAATCAGTTTGCCGTCAGTACTCATTACCTGCTTCCTCGAGAGGTTGCGGGAGTAGGTTTTTGTCATAAACAAAAAACGTTCATACTAATATTTAAATTGTTCTAAATCCCAAGAAACGATGTAAAATGGATTTTCAATACGGGGATCCGAGGGGTGGAAAGACCCGCAGGATGTCCGACTGGGTGAGGATTCCGATCGGTTTTCCCCCGTCCACCACCAGCAGCCGCCCGATCTTCCGTTCCTTGAACTGCTCGATCACGTCGTAGATCTTGAGCCCGGGGGGAGCGGTCACCACGTCCCTGGTCATCACCGCGTCGACCGGCGTGTCCAGCGCCCTTCCCGCATCCAGCCCGCGGGCGATATCGCTCAGGGTAACGATGCCGAGGAGCGCGTCGTCCCTGACCACCGGAGCCCCGTGGATATGGTAGGTGGTAAAGAGGTGGATCCCGTCCCTGAAGGTGGCCCCCGGAGAAAGGGTACGCAGGGGGGTGCTCATGTAGACCCGGATAGGGCGCTTGGGGAGCGATACCATCTCCGAGATGGTGATGAGCACTGCCTGCTGGACCTCGTCCTTCCCATACACCTCTCCCCGTATGACGAGTTTGTTCACCGGGGTCGGCCCGATAGTGATCATGTCCCCGATATCGAACGACTTGACACTCCCGATGAGCTTGACCATCGCGTGGCAGAGGTCAGGGTGGCAGAGCGTGATGAAGTCGATCTCAAGCACGTTCACCCCCTTTATGACCTGGTCATTCTTGTAGATCGGGACCAGGATCTCGTGCTCATAGTCGGTGAGGTTCAGTTCCTGGTAGGCGAGGGTGGTGGGCGTATATCCTCCTTTCGGCCCGGGAACCCCGTCGACGAGGGAGAGGGCTTTTAAGGCCTGCATCTGGTTGCGCACGGTGCCCGGGTTGCGCTTGAGCACCTCGGCGATCTCCTCTCCCTTGATGGCGTGTGATTTCTGGTGATAGAGGGTGATGAGCGTGATGAGTATATCCTTCTGGATGAGGGACAAATCCATAATGATTAATCATCATGAATTGCAGATAAATATATTGGGTAGTTACAGCAACCTCTCCTTTCTCTGGTCTGTTTCGGGAACGGGGCCTTCAATAGGCGTTCCCCCTGTCCGGTCGCCTCCATGATCACCTTCTTACCCGTTGCAGGCGAAATGAATGTGGATACCGTCCAGAGAGACGGCAAATATCATGATTTTCGAGGAAATACCAACGATCCCTACCGCAGACGAGCTTCTTGACCGGTCGTTCCGGAGAGCAGCGTCCGCACGGAGGGAGAAGGCGAACAGGAACCGTGCGAACGAGGAGTTCGTCCGTGCGGTCGCCAGTTCTCTCCACGACCGGCTCCATGAAACGGTGAAAAAATTCCCCTCCTTCGACGCTCTCCCGCCGTTCTACCAGGAGATGGTGGAGATCCTCTTTGCGACCGGAAAGGTGAAGCGGTCCCTCGGGGCACTGGCATGGGCAGGCGACCAGGTCCGTACCATCGGGTCACTCTATGCCCGCGAGATGCGGGGGTCAAAGGAGACCGCGCAGCTCCGGCGAAAGGCGGTGGCCCGCATCTCGTCGGTGGTCCACCAGGTGGACGGGGACCTGCGGTTCCTCAATGAGGTGAGAAATGTCCTGCGAAAACTGCCGGAGATCTGCGATGAGTTCACGGTGGTGGTGGCGGGCTACCCGAACGTAGGGAAATCATCCCTGATCAGGCTCATCTCGACCGCCGAACCGGAGATAGCCTCATATGCGTTCACCACCAGAGGCATCATCGTCGGTCACCGGAAGGTGGGGAGGGAGCGGATGCAGCTGGTGGATACCCCCGGGCTGCTCGACCGGCCGCGGGAGATGCGGAATGCCATCGAGCAGCAGGCAATGAGTGCGGTCACCCACACCGCGGACGTGATCCTCTTCCTCCTCGATGCCAGCGAGCAGTGCGGGTATCCCCTCGAAGCCCAGCTGCGCCTTCTCGAAGAGGTAAAGAGCACGGCCCGGGTGCCGGTGGAGGTCGTGGTGAACAAGTCAGATATCAGGTCTCTGCCCGGTTACCCCTGTATCTCGACAGAGACCGGGGAGGGGATCGCCGAACTGATCGACAGCCTCCTCAGATACCGGGAATCCAGCCCCAGGCCCCCACCATCGCACATCCGATGAGGAACCCGGCGATCGCGCCGGCGTTGAGGGGCGGGAGACCTGCCTGCGGGTTACCGGCATCCAGCGCACGGATCAGGAAGAAGATTCCGGCAAGGGACCCGATCATCGCCCCTGCTGCAGGGATAGAGAGGATGCCGAGGACCCGCGGGGCATCCAGGAAGGTCTGCGCGGAGACCACGAGGATGGAGGGCATGATAAGGTCCCCCATTCCCATTACGTACGCCCCCCTCTCTCCCTTCTCCATCGAGATCCCCTCTTTTACAAAGGAGTAATCCATTCGTTTCGGAATGACCACGAGGATCGGCGTCTTCAGTTCCAGCACCCCTTCCGCGAGGGTGATCATGTGTTTTGTCCGGTATACGGAGATGGCGTCGTAGACTGCCAGCAGGACGAGGAGGATGATAACCGGGAGGACTGCCAGCGAGATGCCGAAGATGGAGGTCACCCCGGCGGCAAGGAAGATTCCGAGGGAATCGATGACATACCATTCGGGGAACGTGTAGAGGAGTGCCGTAGACCCCACCGCAAGGAGGAATGCGGCCAGCACCGATCCCGACGTGTATCCGAACACGGTCCCGGCAGCAGCACTGAATATGTACAGGAACGTAAAGAAGATTGAAAACGCGATGAAGAACGTGAGGATCTTCTTCTTCCCGAGGCGTATGAGCGCGAGCAGTACGATGGTGAGCACCAGGAGGATGCCGATGAAGATGAATGGGTTTGCCACCGAGGAGGGATCCTCGAAGGCGACAAATCCTGCCTCCTCCATCTGCGGGGAGAGGAAGAGCGCGATGAGCTGCACGGCGATGAGCATGGCGGGCATGGCGATGAGGGGGACGATCGATCGTGGTTCCATTCTCTTCTCTCCCGGGCGCTTCCGGACGCCTGATGGATGATATATGATAGTGAAGGGGATTAATGAATTCCATCCGTCCTCGAACACCGGGTGTATTCATCCCGCATGAACGGAATGATTAATAAATGGTGTATCATTATCTAAAAGCATGGATATCCGGGATTATCTTATTGATATCATTCTCACCATCGTGCTCGTTCTTTCCACCCTCGTGCTGGTGATGCGGCTCTGGCAGGATCTCATCATCGCGGTCGCGACCATCCTCATGATGCTCTCGTTCGGCGGGCTCTTCCTCTCTCTGGCATCCAAGGTCCGCCACCTCGACGAGAGCGTCATCGCCAGGGAGCGGACCATGCGGGTGAACCTTGAGGAGCTCTCCACCGAGATGGGTGAGCGCTACGACCGGACGGTCAAGCACATTGAAGGGATCGTAAACGAACTGACACGGCGGATGTACCGCTGAAATACCTGCTCATCACCTTTTGTTTTTCTGCGAATCATGGGCGTCGCTCTTCGGGACATACTGGTTGAATACCGCACCCCTCTGGATTGGGAGTCGCTCCGGGGAGCCGCGGGCATCGATGCCTATAATGCCCTGTACCAGTTCCTCACCATCATCCGGCAGCCCGACGGAACCCCACTCATGGACCGAGAGGGCCGGGTAACCTCCCACCTCTCGGGTATCTTCTTCCGGATGGTAAATTTCCTTGAGAAGGGGATACGCCCGGTCTATATCTTTGACGGAGAACCCCCGGAGTTCAAGACCGAGACGATCGAGGAGCGCCGATCCACGAGGAGAGAGGCAGGCCGGCGCTGGGAGGAGGCGCTCCGTGCCGGGGATACCGAGGAGGCATACCGGCAGGCCAGATCGGCTGCAAAGATCGACCAGCATGTCATTGTAAGTGCCAAGGAACTCCTCTCCCATATGGGGATCCCGTGGGTCGATGCACCGAGCGAGGGCGAGGCGCAGGCGGCCGCCATGGTCAGGGAGGGGAGGGTCCAGTACGCGGTCTCGCAGGACTACGATTCCCTCCTCTTCGGGGCCCCGATCCTCGTGCGAAACCTCACCATCAGCGGGAAGAGAAAGGTCCATGGACGGACCGTAACCGTGAGGCCCGAACGGCTCGTGCTGCAGGAGATCCTGGACGGGCTCTCCCTCTCCCGCAAACAGCTGATCGAGATCGGCCTTCTGATCGGGACAGACTTCAATGAGGGGATCAGGGGCGTCGGGCCGAAGACTGCGCTGAAGATCGTGAAGGAAGGGAGGTTCCGGGCAACCTTTGAGGAAAAACAGCCCGGGTTTGATCCCCAGCCGGTCCAGGAGTTCTTCCTCGACCCGCCCGCCACGAAAGACTACGAGATCCACTGGCACTCTCCTGACCGCGACCGGATCGTGGAGATGCTCTGCGGCGGATTCGATTTTTCAGAGGAACGGGTCCTCTCCGCCCTGGAACGGCTCGGTTACAGGGAAGGACAGAGGACCCTCGATCACTGGTTCTGACTCTTCTGCATCGATCTCCAGACATACACGAACCGCTGTATTGCGGTGAAGTGCCCGAATATCCCGAAGACGACGAGCAGCCATGCAAGCACCCTCATCTGCAGGACGCCGCCCGTGATCACGAGGTCGAGGAGCCCGGCAAGGATCAGGAGCACCAGCCGGTCTGCACGCCCGAGCAGTCCCCCGTACAACCGACCGACCCCCACGGCCTGCGCCTGGGTTCCGAGGTAGGAGGACATGAGCACCCCGGTGAGGGCGAATACGCCGATCTCCCACCGGGCGATGGGGCCTGCAAAGATCCCGGTGATGATAAAGATGTCCGCATACCTGTCAAGGACATGGTCGAGGAAATCCCCCCGAGTGCTCGCGATCCCCTTCTCCCTGGCAATGGCCCCGTCCATGGCATCGAAGACCGCATTGATCCCCACGGCGATGACCCCGAGCGCGATCTCGCCCAGAAAGAAGGCTACCCCCGCGGCGATGGCGCCAAAGAACGCGACCATGGTGCAGCTGTCAGGGCTCACGCCGATCCTGGCAAGAAACCGGATGAGAGGGCCGAAATATCCCACCATCTGGGGCCGTAAGCGGTCGAGTGTCATGTCCCTATTCCCAGAAATCCGGACCAGTCGACTGTTCCATGGGATGGTGCTCCTCCTCCCCGGATAAACTCCTCGATCCGGTCTGCCGCCTCTTCCACCGAGAGGGACGTGGTGTCCAATTCATAGACATGGTCCGGGGGATGAACTTCCAGCGTCTCGATGAGGATCACGTCAAGCGCCTCTGCCTCCACGTTCTCCCTGATCTTGACCTCCGGATACCCGCGGGAGGCAAGCCTCGCCTCGAGGAGATCGGGCCTGCACCGGAGCACCACCACCGCATTGCAGGGGAGATAATGGGCGATGTGCCCCTCGATGATCCCGTCGATATGCCCGAACCCCTCTGCCCACCGCTCCACGTCCACCACGCGGGTCCCCCTTTCAGGGTCATCACCCACCACGTAGTCCTTCACGGTGTCATGGACATGGCCCACCCGGAACCCGCGCTTCTCCAGCTCCCGGGCAATGGAGGACTTTCCGGTTCCCGGGGTCCCGGTGATCCCCCACATCATAGCTTCCTGATCTCCTGGAGGAACCTCTCGTTCTCCCATTCCTGCCCGATGCTTACCCTGATATAGTGGTTTCCAAGGCCCGGGAAACTGGTACAGGAGCGGACGACCACCCCGCGTTTTGCGAGCATTTCTATCGCCTCCTCGCCGGTGCGCGGGGCAACGTCCACCAGCACGAAGTTTGCATCACTGGGATAGGTCACGAGCGGGATCTCGCGTATGAACCGCTCCCGCCACGCGAGGACGTGCTCCCTGAAAGCGCGGGGATATGCCCGGTCCGAGAGCGCTCCTTCCGCCGCGGCGGCAGCGACCGTGGAAAGGGCAAAGGGAGTCTGTGCACGCCGGTAATACGGCGCAAACCACCCCGGAACGAATGCATACCCTACCCTGAGCCCCGCAAGCGCGTAGATCTTGGAGAAGGTCCGCCCGATGATGAGGTTTTCGTGACGCGTGAGCAGTTCCTGGTACTCGTAGTCGGAAAATTCCACATAGGCGTTGTCGAGAAAGAGGATGCCGTCAATACCATCCGCGATCTCGTCCACGTCCCCGGGAGCGACTGCATTTCCCGTCGGGTTATTGGGCGTACAGATGAACGCGACCTTCGCTCCCCGGGCTTCATCTATGAACCGGTCCGGATCAACGGCGAACTTTCCATCTCTCTGGATATTGACGATCTTTCCTCCCTGCGCCCTGGCGGCAAGCCCGTAGAAGGAGAAGGTGGGGACGCTCACCGCGACCGTATCCCCCGGGTCCACCAGCACCCTGATTACTGTCTCGATGATCCCGTCCATCCCCACCCCGGTGACAAAGTGGTACGGTCCAAAGCAAGCCCTGAGCGCGGCGGTGAGCCGCTCCACCCCTTCGTCCGGGTAGCGGTTTACTGAACGGAGCGCGGCCTCTCCTGCCTCTATCGCGGCAGCAGGGGGGGGATAGGGGTTTTCATTGCTCGCCAGCCATGCGATCCTCTCATGCCCGGAAGCCCGCGCGATGGCAGCGGCCCCGGTCGCAAAGACGTAGCCTCCGCCCTTAAAGCACTCCCTCACCAAGTGCTCCATTCAACACCTCAACGACCCGGTCGATCTCTCCTTCCGTGATGACGAGGGGCGG
>JAVVFN010000057.1:0-8506 GCA_032250645.1 Methanomicrobiaceae archaeon
CCTGAGTTCAAATCTCAGCGACCCCATTATTCAGACGAAGATTCACATTTTGAGGACGCATGATGGAATCGTATACTCGATATGAAAAAGCCAGGATCGTTGGTGCACGAGCGTTGCAGATTTCTATGGGTGCTCCTCTCCTCATCAAAACAAGCCGCATCGATCCGCTGGGAATTGCGATTGAAGAGTTCCAGAAAGACGTGATACCCATCACGGTCAAGAGGACGAAGTGATCAGGATGACCAGTATCGAATCGATCATTCTCAGGACGATCCTTGACAGCCGCGGGAACCCGACCGTAGAGGCGGAGGTCTGCACCAGCGAGGGTTCCGGACGGGCGGCTGCACCGAGCGGTGCAAGTACCGGGATCTATGAGGCGAAGGCCCTTCCGGCGCATGATGCGGTGGCGAATGCGAGACAGTCAGTCGTCCCCAGACTCGTGGGCAGGGATGCCTGCGACCTCGTGGGGTTCGACCTTGTGCTGAGGGAGCTTGACGGCACGCCTGATTTCAGTTCGATCGGCGCAAATGTTGCGGTCGCGCTCTCCCTTGCCAATGCAAAGGCCGCGGCAGCTTCCCGCCGGACCGATCTCTTCAGGTACCTGGGCGGCGCGTTCGCAAACGAACTCCCGCTCCCCCTGGGCAATGTCATTGGCGGTGGCGCACATGCTGCCGGCGCGACCGATATCCAGGAGTTTCTCGTGGTTCCGACCGGCGCGCTCGATGCACAGGAGGCGGTATTTGCCAATGCCGCGGTCCACCGCAAGATCAGGGAGATGTTGCAGGAGCAGAAGATCGCATGCGGGAAAGGTGATGAAGGGGGATGGGCCCCCCGCATCAAGGATGAGGAGGCCCTCGATCTGGTGAGCAGGGCGATCGCGTCTGTTTCAGACGAGCTGACCGTGGAGATCGACATCGGGCTGGATGTCGCCGCGAGCGAACTCTGGCAGGACGGGAAGTACGTATACAAGGAGAGGACCCGCACGTCAGAGGAGCAGATCGCCTACATCGCCGAGCTCATCGATACCTACGAGCTCGTGTATGTCGAAGATCCCCTCCACCAGGAAGATTTCGAAGGGTTTAGCGAGCTCACTTCGCAGGTCAAAGACCGCTGTCTTGTCTGCGGAGACGACCTTTTCGTGACCAACGTCGAGCGGATCGAGCGTGGGATCGAGGAGGAATCGGCCAACTGCGTGCTCATCAAGCCCAACCAGATCGGTACACTCACCGATACCTATGAGGCAGTCCGGCTTGCCCATTCACAGGGTATGGAAACGGTCATGAGCCATCGTTCTGGCGAGACGACCGATGAGACGATCGCGCATCTGGCCACCGCGTTCGGGTGCCTGTACCTGAAATGCGGCGTGGTCGGGGGTGAACGCATCGCAAAACTGAACGAGCTGATACGAATTGAGGAGATGATTTCTTGAGTTCCAATGATCTTGAGATCGAACTGAAAGAGCCGCTGATACCGGTGGAAGAATATCTGGCCGCCGGTGTGCATATCGGAACGCAGCAGAAGAGCAAGGACATGAAGAAATTTATTTACCGTGTCCGTGGCGACGGGCTGTATATTCTCGATATCCAGGCAACTGATGAGCGAATTAAGACCGCCGCTGCGTTTCTGGCGAAGTATGACCCTCCGAAGGTCCTGGTAGTGACCTCCCGGCAGTACGGCCAGTACCCCGCACGGAAATTTGCCGAGTCGATCGGTGGGCAGGCGATCGTGGGACGGTTCATCCCGGGCACGCTCACCAACCAGAGCCTTGAACGTTACCGTGAGCCAGGCGTCCTGGTGGTTACCGATCCCATTGGGGATTTGCAGGCGGTCAAGGAAGCCGTGCAGATCGGCATTCCCATCGTGGCGTTCTGCGATACCAATAATATGACCAGCTTTGTAGACCTTGTCATTCCCACGAACAACAAGGGACGCAAGGCACTTTCCATGGTCTACTATCTCCTCACTCGCGAGGTACTGAAGCACCGCGGCATATCCACCTCTCTTGCTCCCGAAGACTTTGAAACAGAACTTTAAAGTGAGAGGAAGAAGGGGGAGTGATCATGGAACGCATGCCCAGCGTTGCCGGGATGTTCTATCCCGGAAACCCCGAAAAATTACGCCAGACCCTTGAAGCCTTCTTTGAAGGCGTGGAGGTGACGGGCAACGCTCTCGGGATCGTCTCCCCCCACGCAGGATATGTCTATTCCGGGAAAGTCGCCACAGACGCTTTTGCCGCGCTTCCCCGCAATTTTTCCGGGACCATCATCATCATCGGCCCGAGCCATGCAGGATACTCGACCTCTGCCTCTTCCCGCCCATGGAAGACACCGCTCGGGACGGTGGAGGTGGACAGGGAGCTCCTCGAGTTCATCGATATTCCGGTAGACGAGCTCTCGCACCGGGACGAACATTCCATCGAGGTGCAACTTCCCTTCGTACAGTACCATGCTCCGGAGGCGAGGATCGTGCCGATCATGATGGGAAATCAGAGATGGGAATCGGCAGACCTTCTGGCAGTAAAGATTGCCGGTGCGGTGGAAAGGCTGGGGCATGATGTGCGGATCGTGGCGTCCAGCGATTTCTCCCACTACGTGCCTGAGGAGGAAGCGAGAGAGCGCGACCTCTACGCGATCGATGCGCTCACCACCCTTGACACGGCGGAATTCTTCCGGCGAATCATGGAAAGAAGGGTGAGTGCCTGCGGGTACGGGCCCATCACGGCGATGGTGGAGGCATGCAAGCGCCTCGGAGCGGAGAGGGGAGAACTCCTTCGCTATACCACCAGCGCAGAAGCGACCGGTGATACCAGCCAGGTCGTGGGGTACGCGGCGATTGCGGTGATCTAGCGTGGCGACGTGGAGCGCACCGGGGAAGGTCTTCCTCTTCGGTGAGCACGCGGTGGTATACGGAAAGCCGGGGATCGCGATGGCGATCAGGCCCCGGGTCTTTGTGACGGTGCGCCGGTCAAAACACCCGCCCCGCGTCAAGTCGCCCTATATCGAGAGCTGTTTTTCCGAGCTTGGGGTGAGGGGGAGCGTGTACATCAATTCCCAGCTGCCCAGTTCTTCCGGACTCGGCTCCTCGGCAGCAGTCACGGTTGCCACCCTCTCGGCGATCAACGACGAATTCGGGCTGAACCTGACAAGGGAAGAGATCGCCGGCCTTGCACACGCAATTGAGAAGAAGGTGCAGAAGGGAATGGCGAGCGCCACCGATACCTATGTCTCGTCCTTCGGGGGGATGGTGCTCATCAAGGGAGACCAGAAACGGATTCTCCCTCCCCAGAACCTCCAGATCGTGGTGGGCAACTCCCTCGTCTCCCACAGCACCTCCCGCATGGTGGAGAAGGTGGCGGCGTTCAGGGATAAAGACCCCAGCATTGTCAGTCCGGTTCTCGATGCCATCGAGGGCGTGACGATGAAGGCGGTTCATTTCCTCTCCAATCCCAAGGTGCTGGGCCAGTACATGGATATCAACCATGCACTCCTCGAGGCGCTCGGGGTCAGCCACCCCCAGCTGAACAGGATGGTAATGGCATCACGGGCTGGCGGGGCCTATGGCGCAAAGCTCACCGGTGCAGGGGGCGGGGGGTGCATGATCGCCATCTGCCCGAAACGGGCCAAGACACGGGTGGCCGGTGCCATCGAGTCGTGCGACGCGAAGGCGATCATCACCACCATCGATACCGTCGGGACGAGGAAGGAGAGATGAGCGAGAGGGTGCTGGTAAAACTGGGCGGGAGCGTCATCACCGACAAGTCAAGGGGAAGGTGTGTCGTCGACCAGAAGAACCTCGATTATATCGGGCGCGTCATCGCAAAGGCGAGGGGACAGGAGATGGTGCTGGTCCATGGCGCCGGGTCATGCGGGCACCCGGAAGCGAAGGAACATCACCTTGATAAAGGGCTGGATCCAATAGATAAAACAGGTATATTTATCACCCACCGTGCAGTCCGGAACCTGAACGATGCGGTGGTAGATACGCTTCGCACACACGGCGCCGAAGCAATCGGGATGCACCCGCTGGGTGCAGGTATCGCACAGGACGGACGTCTCATCAACTTTGAGAAGAGACATATCGAGCTGCTGCTGCAATACGGGATCATTCCCGTCCTCCATGGCGATGTGGTCATGGATCTTACGCGTGGAGCATGTATCATCTCAGGGGATCAGCTGGTGAGTTTTCTCCCCCGGGCAATCAGGATTGACAGGATAGGTCTTGCAACAGACGTCCCCGGTGTTCTGGACGGGGGCAGGGTGGTGCGGCAGATCAGTGCTGCGTCAAAGGATACGCTCAACCTGGGAAGATCGGAAAATCTGGACGTGACAGGCGGAATGAAAGGAAAAATTGATGAATTGCTACGCCTTGCAGCGGAAGGGATAGAATCGGCAATCTTCCACATATCCAGGCTCGAAGATTTCCTCGAAGCAGAGGACCACGGCGGGACGGTCGTCACAGAATAATCCCGATCTACCCGGGAAGGGCAGGCGGGCATCACCTCCACTCATCACTGGTGGGAATTATCATAAAGGACAGGAACACATCATCGCGAAAACGCGATCATCTTGAAATATGCGCAAAGATGGAGGTCGAACGCGGATCTCCGGGATTTGAAGATGTCAGGCTGGTGCACAATGCGCTCCCTGAATGCCGGCTGGAGTCCATCGACCTCTCCACCCGTTTTCTGGACCGCAGGCTCTCTTCCCCGCTCTTTATCGCCGGGATGACCGGGGGCCATCCTGATACGAACGAAGTAAACAGGGTCCTTGCACGGGCGGCCGAGCACTTCGATATCGGCATGGGCGTCGGATCCCAGCGGGCTGCGCTGGAACACCCCGAGCTCTCGGAGAGCTTTATCCTGGTGCGGGAGGAAGCGCCGGGAGCATTCCTCTGTGCGAACCTCGGGATCGTGCAGCTCCGGGATCACGGGATCGAATGGGCGGACCGGGCCGTCGAGATGATCGATGCGCAGGCGCTCTGCATCCACTTAAACCCCGTGCAGGAGGTCATCCAGCCGGAAGGCGATCATGACCTCGGGGGATGTATCGAAGCCCTCAGCACGCTCTGCGCAGATACGCGGTACCCGGTCATCGTCAAGGAGACCGGGAGCGGGATCTCAGGCGAGACCGCCCGCATGCTCTGGGCGGCCGGGGTCGATGCGATCGATCTCGGCGGTATGGGGGGGACGAACTGGGCCGCGGTGGAGTGCGCAAGGACGGGCGATCCCCAGATCGCCAAGCTCGGTGAGCGGTTGTGCGACTGGGGGATCCCGACGGTAGTGAGCCTCCTTGAGGTCGGAAAGACCGGAGGCACGGTCATTGCCACCGGAGGCCTGCGTTCAGGGTTTGATATCGCCAAGGCACTCGCGCTGGGGGCCACGCTCGGCGGGATGGCGCTCCCCCTCCTCCGACCTGCAATGGAGAGCGAGGAAGCCCTGTTCCGGACGATTTCCTCCATTCACCGGGAGCTGGCCGTGGCCATGTTTCTCACGGGCTCACGCACCACCGGGGAACTGCAGCATGTTCGCACCTATATCACAGGAATTACACAACAGATGACAGAATAAGGAGTAATACATGGAAATAGAGATTATCGCCGTTGGCGGGTATAATGAAGTAGGCCGGAATATGACGGCCATCCGCTGCGGCAAAGAGATAGTGGTCTTTGACATGGGGCTGCGCCTCGACCAGATCATGGTGCACGAGGACGCGGAGGTCGAGAATATGCATTCCCTCGACCTCATCCAGATAAAGGCGATCCCTGACGACACCCTCATGAATACGGTCGAGGGAAGCGTGAAGGCCATTGTGTGCACCCACGGGCACCTGGACCATATCGGGGCAATCCCCAAGCTCGCCCACCGGTACAATGCCCCGATCATCGCCACGCCCTACACGGCCGAACTGATCCGGCAGCAGATCGCAGGGGAGCAGAAGTTTGGGGTCTCCAACAAGATCTTCAGCCTCCGTGCCGGCCAGAAATACACGCTCTCGCAGCACATCACCATCGAGTTTGTGCGAACGCAGCACAGTATCATCGATACAGTGATGGCGGTCCTTCACACCCCGCATGGTGCGGTGATCTATGCAAATGACTTTAAGCTTGACCGCACCCCGGTGATCGGAGAGCCGCCGGATTTTGCCCGTCTCCGCGAGCTCGGGAAATCCGGTGTCCTCGCCCTGATTGTGGAGAGCACCAATGTGCGGGAAAAAGGGAGGACCCCGAGCGAGAGGGTGGCCCGGAACCTGGTGCGCGATGTCATCACCAGCTACGAGGACGACAAGCATGCCATGATCGTGAGCACCTTCTCCTCGCACATCTCACGGGTAAAGACCATCGCAGAGTGTGCTCACGAGATAGGAAGAAAACCGGTCCTCCTGGGACGGTCGATGGAGCGGTACTCCTCGACCGCCGAGCAGATGAAACTGGTGGCATTTCCGCCCACACTGAGCATGTTCGGGAACCGACGCACGGTAGACCGGACCTTTCGGCGGATGATGAAGGAGGGGAAGGAGAAGTACATGCCGATCGTCACCGGTCACCAGGGGGAGCCGGGGGCCATCCTCACCCGGATGGCAGCCGGCGATACGCCTTACAAGCTCGAGAACGGGGACAAGATCCTCTACAGCGCCAAGGTCATCCCCAACCCGATGAACGTCGGGCAGCGCCACATGCAGGAGGTACGGCTGCGGATGACCGGTGCCCGCATCTTCGATGACCTGCACGTGAGCGGCCATGCCCACCGGGAGGACCACTACGAGCTGATCCACCTCCTCAATCCCCAGCATATTATCCCGTCCCACGGGGATATTGACATGACCGGCGCATATGCGAAGTTTGCAGAAGAGTGCGGCTACACCCCGGGCAATGACGTGCATATCCTGCGCAATGGCCACAGGATCAAGGTAAACTGAGGTGAGAAGAGAATGCAGCTATCCGAGTACATGGAGAAGACAGCAGAAGAGGTTGACAAGACACTTCACAGGTTTTACGGGGACGTCTTTGGAGACCTGCACCGTGCAAGTGCCCATCTCCTCCTTGCAGGAGGAAAGAGGCTCAGGCCGGTGGTCACCCTCCTTGCCGCAGGCGCGGTAAAGAAGGGGAGTGCGCAGGACATCCTTCCTGCGGCGCTTGCACTCGAGATCACCCATACGTTCACCCTCATCCATGATGACATCATGGATGCAGATACGCAGCGCCGCGGGGTGCCCACGGTCCACACCCAGTGGGGCGAACCCACGGCAATCCTCGCCGGGGATGTGCTGTATGCCAATGCCTTTGAATTCCTCTGCCGGGCCCTCTCTTCGGATGAAGCCAGGATCAAGGCAGTTTCGATGCTCGCACGGACCTGTGTGGAGATCTGCGAAGGGCAGCATATGGATATCTCCTTTGCGTCCAGGGAGGACGTGACCGAGGGAGAATACATCGAGATGGTGAGCAAGAAGACCGGGGTGCTCTACGCAGCCGCGGCGGCGATCGGGGGGACGCTTGCCGGAGGGAATGCTGTCCAGATCAAGGCACTCTATGACTGGGGGATGAACAGCGGGATCGCATTCCAGCTGCAGGATGATCTCATCGATCTCACCGCGGCATCCTCGGTGAGCGGGAAGGACCGCGCCTCTGACCTTCGGGAAGGAAAGAAGACCCTGATCGCGATCATCGCAGGCCAGCGGGGGGTGGACCTCTCCGCGTACCGGAAGAAGGATCTCGGAGCGGCCGAGATAGACGAGGCGGTGGCACTCCTCCGAGGAGAGGGCGTGCTCGCAGAAGTGAGAGCTGCGGCAGAGTCCCGTATAGAGACGGCAAAACAGGCCATCACCATCCTTCCCCCCTCAAAAGAGCGGGATTTCCTGGCGGAGATCTCAGATTATTTTGTCTCCAGAGGGTTTTGATGGACAATGACCCGCGCAGGATCCTGTACATCCACGCCCTGTTGAACGCGGTCCAGCATGAGGGCCTCCCGAAGGCAGGCACTGTGCTCGGAACCGTGATCGGGAAGTACCCTGAGCTCCGTGGGAGGGCAAAGGAACTCTCGGGTTTGCTCGGGGAGGTGCTCGCACGCGTCGGGTCGCTCTCCCCCGAGGAACGGAGAGAAGAACTCGAACGGATTGCGCCCGGGCTCCTGGCAGGCCCGGAGGAGAAGCGTTCGAGAAAACGGGAGCTCTCTCCCCTTCCCGGTGCCGGGGAGGGGGTCGTGATGCGGTTTGCCCCGAACCCCAGCGGACCTCTTCACCTGGGCCATGCACGTGCCGCGTACTTAAACGACCACTATGTCCGCAGGTACGGGGGCAGGTACATCCTCCGGATCGAGGATACCGACCCGCGGAGGGTGGAGCTCGCAAATTACCAGCTGCTTCTCGAGGACATCGAGTGGCTCGACCTCCAGGTCACCGATATCGTATATCAGAGCGACCGACTCGAGATCTACTACGATCACTGCAGGCGGCTCATCGAGCTTGGCGGGGCGTACGTCTGCACCTGCGATGCGGATGCGTTCAGGGCGATG
>JAVVFN010000058.1:0-8406 GCA_032250645.1 Methanomicrobiaceae archaeon
GCCGGACCGGCCGTTCCCTGCCCCTGCCCGGCGGCCGCCATCGCTGACGGGACACAGAGCATGACGATGAGCAGAACGATTCCAAGTTTTTTCCTCATGACACGCGACCCCTCTCTCTGTTTTCGAAAAGGAGGAACCTCGAGGGTTCCGTCATCCATCCTGGTTATTCTTCAAACTCCTCTTCTTCTACTTCACCGTCAGGTGAATTTCCCTTTCCTTTGCCATTCTCTGCCTTGAGTGCGAACTTGAGTGCCTGTGCTTCACTATTTGCTTTTCCGTTCCCGGGGTTCTTCACTTTAATCCCATCAATGGTCACATTCGTACCTTTTATGGACCCGTTGAGTTTTGTGGAGTCCTCTTTCAGGTTGAGTTCTGGCCGCTTGAACTTGAGCATCAGCGTGCCGCCGTCCTTCATGTTGACGTGAATCTTTGTCGGTTCTGCATCTTCGAAAGTGAGGTTCTCGCCATCGAGCTCCCCGACCGCAGTCCTGAGATCCTTTCCTGAAGCGTCCGAATCAATTCCAAGCAGGGACCTGATGGAGTCGGTAAGACCGATGAATATGGTCATGATGCCCTGGCTTTTCAGGTTAATGGTCTTTGGAACGACCATTATATCTTCATCGAGAGGGAGGGCGTGAACCGTTACGTTCAGGAGCACTACCTCGTCCCATTCGCTTTCCGTCTCATTGGTGATGTTGAGATAGACGGGGTATGTGCCGGCGGTATGGTATGCGTATGTTCCTGTCGCATTGCCGGAAAGCGCCGAATTGTTGAGCTGTATTATCCCTTCAGTGGTCCCGACCGACCAGTTGAAGGATGCCGTGTAATTTTCCGGAAACATCCCGTCCTCTTCTTCGAACGTGAAATTCGCGATTACCTCGAATTCCTCACTGGCATTGACGGTGATATCGTCCACATCGTCCATAATCGTTATTGCGCTCACCGCGCTTGTAGCTGCGATGACGAGAATGAGCGCCATGATTCCACGGAGAACTGTCTTCATCTTCATCTCCTCACCCTACCTTTTTTCAGGGTCCTTTATGAATTGATTGAGCTGATCGGTTCAACCCATGACCTGTACGGTCAGTCATCTCCTTCACCCGAATCATGAGATTAATGAGTGTTCTCGCAAAATACCATTCATGGAGAGCGGAGAGAGCGGCCCGGCGCTCGGACTCCTTGCAAGGCATTTCGGCCATACGGCCTTTCTTCCCCACCAGGAGGAGATCATCGATTCGGTGCTGGAAGGGCGCGACGTGCTTGCCGTGATCGCAACCGGCGGGGGGAAGTCTCTCTGCTACCAGCTCCCCGCCATCATGAAAGGCGGGCTCTGTGTGGTGATCTCGCCGCTCATCTCCCTGATGAAAGACCAGGTGGACGGACTGCTGGAGATGGGGATCAGGGCCGCCTGCCTCCACAGCGCACTTTCCGCCGAAGAGAGGGTGCAGATCGAGGAGGACCTGCGGAGAGGAAAATTGCAGATCCTGTACCTCTCCCCGGAGAAGGTCTCCCGGCACACCTTCCTTTCCCAGCTGCAAAAGATGGACCTGTCCCTGTTTGCAGTGGATGAGGCGCACTGCATCTCGCAGTGGGGGCATGAGTTCCGCCCTGAATATCGGAAACTCGGGATTCTCAAAAAGATGTTCCCGGAGGTCCCGGTCATCGCCCTTACCGCGACGGCCACGCCTGCGGTCCGCAATGATATTGTACGCCAGCTCCACCTTCCCCGTCCCCGGTTGGTGGTGGGAAGTTTTATCCGGCCAAACCTTGCCTATGCGGTGGTGCCCAAAAAGGATGCATACCGGCAGCTCACCGGGATCATCATCCGGCACAGGAGCGATCCCGGGATTGTCTACTGCAACAGCAAACGCACGGTCGAAAAGATCGCAAAGCGCCTCCAGAGAGACGGATTTTCAGCCCTGCCCTACCATGCGGGCTTCGCGGGCGACCGGAGAGCGGAGATACAGGAGTGTTTTTCGAAAAATTGCACCCAGATTATCGTTGCGACCATCGCCTTCGGGATGGGGATCGACAAACCGGATGTGCGATACGTGATCCATTATGATCTCCCGCAGAACCTGGAACATTACTACCAGGAGTCCGGGAGGGCGGGTCGTGACGGGAAGGAAAGTGAATGCGTGCTCCTCTACAGCCGGGGCGATCGCCGGAAAGTCCACTACTTCCTGGAGAAGATCGAGGACGGAGTGGAGCGAGATCTCGCATACAGGAGGCTGGGGGCACTTATCGATTATTGTGAGGGATCTTCCTGCCGCATGCAGGCAATCAGCGCATATTTCGGTGAGCGGTGTTCCACGTGCGGGATCTGTGACGTGTGCAGAAGTCCGAGGGAGGCATTTGACGGGACCGAGATCGCAACACTTGCCATCAGGTGTATCACTGAGCTCAGTTCCTCCTTCGGGGTCTCCTACATCTCAGATGTGTTGCGCGGGTCGAGAGGAAAGAGGATCCGTGAACGCGGCGATGACCGGATCCCGTCTTGGGGACGCGGGAATGATTACTCCCGGGAAGAATGGCAGCAATACCTCCATCAGCTCATCCGTACCGGATACCTCTCAATCCAGGGAGACCGCTACCCTGTCGTGGTGGTCACCGCGAACGGGAGGAAGGTGCTGGATGAGGGAGAGCGCGTGCTGCTCAGGAGAAAGGGAAAGGGAAAGGTGCTGAAACAGGGCCCCGAAATCGCTGATCTCCCTTCTCCTGTTCGCTCTTCTGCAGACAGGACACTCCGCCTCTTTCAGGCAGGACTCACCATGCGGGAGATCGCCCGCACCCGGGAGATCACCGAGGAGATGGTGGGCGCGCACCTCGAGGAGCTGATCCTCTCCGGGGTCGAGATCACTCTCGATGATCTGATCACACCCGATAAGCAGCAGAGGATCAGGGACGCGATCAGGGAGACAGGATCCGACGACCTCCGAACGATACGGCAGTGGCTGGGAGGAAGGTGTTCGTTCACGGAGATACGGCTGGTGCGCGCATCCCTGAAAAGGATGGGTTCCGGAAATTCTCACTAAATTTCGCTCACCGGTTCGTATAACGTGGTCCGCTGTACCAGATTCCTGCCGATATCTTCGCAGAGCCGGCGCATCTCTGCCGGATCGAGGTAATCAGAACCCTCTCCGCCCGCGTCCAGTGATACGTCGTCGCAGAACATGGTCCCGCCAAGGTCGTTTCCTCCGGCAAGGAGACAGAGCTGTGTCATTTTCAGGCCCAGTTTTCCCCACGAGACCTGGATATTGTCAAAATTATCAAGGAAAAGGCGGGATACCGCAAGGAGGAGGATATCAGTCCTGCCCGTCGCACCTGCAGGCGCCATCCCCTCACGATACAGGCGGGTATGCTGGTGGAGGTAGGGGAGGGGCACCAGTTCAGTAAACCCTCCGTTCTCGTCCTGGATCTTCCTGAGGATCGAGAGGTGGGCGATACGGTCTTCGGGGGTCTCCACCGACCCGTACATGATCGTGGCAGTGGACCGGATCCCCATCGAATGGGCCTCGCGGATCACACGTGTCCAGGTCTCGGTATCGATCTTACGTGGGCAGATTACCTCCCGGACTTCATCGACAAGGATCTCCGCGGCAGTTCCCTGCATGGTTCCCATCCCTGCATCCCGGAGGACGCTCAGCACTTCCCCGATTGTCAGGCCGCTCCTCTCCGCGGCATGCACGATCTCGTCGGGGCTGCCGGTATGGATGTCTGCCCGGGGCACGATCTCGCGCACCCATCTGATGAAATCGGCATAGTCCTCCAGGGTGAAGTCAGGATGCACCCCTGAGAGAAGGCAGATCTCACTCACCGATCGTTCACGTGCATTTCGTGCCTGGGCCTGTATCTCTTCTTTGCCGTACAGGTAAGATCCTTCGGCCCCCTCAGGTCTCCCGAACGCACAGAACCCGCAGAGGTTCTTGCAGATATTGGTGATATGGAGGTTCTGGTTTCGAACATAGGTGACCTCATTGCCCACCCTCTCCGCCCTGAGCAGATCGGCTGTTACGACGATCTCCCAGATGGTCCGGTCCTTTCCTTTGAGAAGTCCAAGTGCCTCGGGTTCGCTCAGCCGGTATCCCCCGAGCAGATCGTCAAGCAGGGTCCGAGAACCCCTCATCGCTTCTTCCCTCTTCTCACAGGCTCCGATTCTTTCGAACGGGTGCGCAGGTAGAGTTCGTGGACTACCATCAGGATGAGGATGATGATTGCGAACTCCACGATGTGGAGCGGGAGATACCCCACCAGAGGAATGGCAAACCATGCCTTGCCCACGATCCATTCTTTTTTTACGGATTCAATCCGTCCGATGCCGGGGTATACAGTCTCCTGGTCCGCCACCCGGTTATTGTCGCCCTTGGTGATATATCCCGGGTGCGATGGTCCGTCCACCCACCTGATCACGCGGTGGATGATGGGGTGCACACCATCCTCCCCGTTGGGGCGATAGATGATCACGTCTCCATAGGGCATCTCGCCATGGATGTCCGGGTAGGTGGCAAATCTCGCATATCCGGTCTCCTCACCCTCCTCCCAGGTCTTCAGGTTGCCAAAACGGTCCTCCTCCACCACGAAGACCAGATCTCCCACCTGCATGTTGGGGACCATGCTCTCTGACTCCACTGCGACGACCGCGGGCCACGTTCCGCTGACAAGGAAGAGGAAGAGCGCAATCCCGCCTACCACCGCTGCGACCCACAGGATATCCCTCAGGAGTGAGAGTGCGGGATTGTCGCTTTTCCTGAATGCACGTACATATCCCGAAAACCGCCCCTTTTCAGGTGTATCGGTCATGCCTTCAAAATCATGGATCCCCGGGCCAGATAATACATCCTTTTGAACGTGTGCAAATGGTTATTCAGGGGGCGGGCAATCAAATATACGATGCTCGGGAACCAGGAAATTGTCCAGAGGTTCCTGCAGACAAACCTTCAGGTCCATCCTGATGTGGTCCGATACCTCAGGGAAAAGAAAGATCCCTCCCTGATCGACGAGATCCTCTCAAATGTGCCTGAGGGTGCTGTCGTGGTCTCCCCCCATTACCTCCCGGGCTGGAAGAGGGAGAAGGACGGAGAGAGGTTCCTTGCAGACCCGGCGCTTGAGGTGGTCTATGGCAATTCCTCCCGCGAGAACGGCGGGGTCGAACTGAAAGACTTCATGTACTATTTCAGAGATCGCTATACCCAGCTCTCCTCTATCATCCGCCAGAGGACCGGGGCCATGCCTATCGAAGCCCTTACCAGATCCACGCGGTACCGCCAGCAGGACTGCACGGTCATCGGCATGGTCATGGAGGTACGGACCTCTGCAAACGGACACCGTATCGCGGAGCTCGAGGATGCGACCGGAACACTCCCTGTCCTCTTCAATAAGGACCGGGACGTCTTTGCGGATGCAGAGAAGCTGGTGCCGGATGAAGTGGTGGGAGTGGTAGGCAGGCTCTCAGGCGACGGGACCATGTTCTTTGCCGAGACCCTTCTCCGTCCTGATATCCCCCTCAACCATGCACCGTTCACGAGCAGGACTCCCGGAAACGCGATACTCATCTCAGACCTCCACGTGGGATCCAATACCTTTCTCAAGGATGAATGGAACCGTTTCATCGAATGGATCAGCGAGAATGACGCCGGATATCTTCTCATTGCCGGGGATTGCGTCGATGGCATCGGCATCTATCCCGGACAGGAGAAGGAACTTGATATCGCCAACATTTACGAACAGTATGACGCGCTCGGCGAGATGTTGAAGGACCTCCCCTCGAGGCTCCAGATCGTGATCGCTCCCGGCAATCATGACGCAGTGCGGGGGTCTGAACCGCAGCCGGCGCTTCCTGAACGGTTCACCAACCATTTTCCGAAAAATGTGACCCTGGTCGAGAACCCCAGCATGGTGAGCCTCCAGGGAGTCCACGTGCTCATGTACCACGGGAGGTCCTTTGATGACCTGATCGGGATGATCCCTGGTGCGACCTACACTCGGCCGGACGAGATGATGGAGGAGATGCTGCGGCGGCGCCATCTTGCCCCGTCCTACGGGCTCCGTACACCGATCATGGCGGGGAGACAGGACCGTCTCGTCATCTCCCCGATACCTGAAATCCTCCATACCGGCCATATCCATATCTGCGGGATCTCCCGGTACCGCGGCGTGCTGGAGGTGAATGCAGGGACATGGCAGGGCCAGACCACGTTCCAGAAGCAGATGAATATCCAACCCACCCCCGCACGGGCAGTCGTCGTGGACCTCCAGACACTCCAACCTTCAGTTATTGATTTTCTTCACGGATAATGATTTGACTACCTTTTTAAGATCTTCTACTGAGTATAATAGCTGCAAAACGACCGTTTTGGCAGAACGTTACGGAGGACAATTCGAATGGACTTTTTCATTCTTGTTCCGATCTGTGCCCTGCTCGGGCTTGTATTCGCGGCTTACTCCTATATGGTCATGAGCCGGGAAGGGACCGGTACCGAGCAGATGCAGAAGATCGCACAGGCCATCCGCCTGGGAGCGATGGTTTACCTGAAGAGGCAGTATACCGCAATCGCGGTCTTTGTCATCGTTCTTGCGATAGTACTGGTGATTACCCCCGGCATCAATCCACTCACCGCGATCTGTTTCGTCATCGGTGCGCTTCTTTCTGCAACAGCCGGGTTCCTTGGCATGAACGCAGCTACCAAGGCCAATGTGCGGACCACTAATGCAGCGAGGCGTGGAATGGCGGAGGCATTCCGGGTCTCATTCTCAAGCGGAATGGTGATGGGGCTCTGTGTGGTAGGTCTCGGACTCTTCGGCCTCTCGGTTACCTTCTGGGCCGTGAGTACCTACACTACCCTGGGGATCGAGGAAGTGGTGAACGTGGTTTCAGGGTTCTCTCTCGGTGCCAGTTCAATCGCCCTGTTTGCCCGTGTCGGCGGTGGCATCTTTACCAAGGCTGCAGATGTGGGGGCAGACCTCGTGGGCAAGGTTGAGGCCGGGATTCCGGAAGATGACCCGAGGAATCCTGCGGTGATTGCTGACAATGTCGGAGATAACGTGGGAGATATCGCGGGGATGGGGGCCGACCTGTATGAATCCTATGTAGGATCGATCGTTGCAACCATGCTCATCGGTGCATCCATCGTGGTGGGGGTCAACCAGGGCGCGCTCGACCTGTTCGGGGTCAACGCCTTCAACCTGATCCTGCTGCCCATGTTCATTGCCGCAGCCGGGATCGTTGCCTCCGTTCTTGGTTCCTTCCTGGTCCGGACCAATAAACAGGACAGCGGCGCCATCCACATGGCCTTCAACAAGGGGACCCTTACAGGTCTTGCACTTACGGTGATCGCAACATTCCTCCTTGTCCAGTACTTCCTCGGGTTAGAACATATCGGCGTGTTTATCGCCGTAGTGACCGGGCTTGTGGCCGGATTCCTCATCGGGATCATCACCGAGTACTACACCTCGTACGAGCGGGCACCCACTCAGGCTATCGCCAGATCCTGTGAAACGGGTGCGGCAACGAACATCATCACCGGTCTTGCCAAGGCCATGGAGAGCACGGTATTCCCGGTGCTGATCATCGCGATCGCCCTGCTGGTTGCGGTCAATATGCTGCCCTATGCCCCGCTGTATGCAATCGCACTCGCCGGTGTGGGAATGCTCGCAACGCTTGGTATCACTCTTTCTGTCGATGCGTACGGGCCGGTAGCCGATAATGCAGGAGGCATTGCCGAGATGTCCCACCAGGAGCCGGGAGTACGAAAGATAACCGATACCCTGGATGCGGTGGGCAACACCACCGCAGCGATCGGCAAGGGATTCGCCATCGGTGGGGCTGCACTAACCGCCCTGGCCCTTTTTGCGGCTTATTCCCGAAATGTGGGCCTGGAATTTGTCGACATGCTCTCTCCCACAGTATTTGTCGGCGTACTCATTGGAGCCATGCTGCCCTTCCTGTTCAGTTCCTTTGCGATGACCGCCGTAGGGAACGCTGCCGGCCAGATCGTAGAGGAGGTCCGTCGCCAGTTCAGGGAGATCTCGGGCCTGATGGAAGGGACGGCTGAGCCGGATTACACGTCCTGCATCACGATCTCCACCAATGCCGCGCTGAAACAGATGATTGCACCCGGGGTGCTTGCTATCGGTGCCCCACTCCTCATCGGGATCCTCCTTGGCCCTGCAGCCCTGGCCGGTCTCCTCATCGGGTCTATCACCGCGGGATTCATCCTCGCGGTCATGATGGCCAATGCCGGAGGCGCCTGGGACAATGCCAAGAAGTATATCGAAAAAGGAAATCTTGGGGGTAAGGGCTCCCCGGCACATAAGGCCGCGGTTACCGGGGACACGGTCGGCGACCCGTTCAAGGACACTGCCGGGCCGGCGCTCAACATCCTGCTCAAGCTGATGGCGATCATCTCT
>JAVVFN010000059.1:0-8382 GCA_032250645.1 Methanomicrobiaceae archaeon
CTTCATCCAGACCGGAATCTCCTCCATCGACGGGCTGAACACCCTGGTGCGGGGGCAGAAACTTCCCATCTTTTCCGGGTCCGGTCTCCCGGCAAACCAGCTGGCCGCACAGATCGCCCGCCAGTCAAAGGTCCGGGGGGAAGGGGAGAAGTTCGCGGTGGTCTTTGCCGCGATGGGGATCACCTTCAAGGAAGCCTCGTATTTCATGCGGGATTTTGAGAGGACCGGGGCCCTTGAACGGGTGGTCTTCTTCCTCAACCTCGCCGACGACCCCACCATCGAGCGTATCGCCACCCCCCGGTGTGCACTCTCCACCGCCGAGTATCTGGCCTATACCCACAACCTTCACGTACTGGTCATCCTTACCGACATGACCAACTACTGCGAGGCACTGCGGGAGATCTCCACGGCCCGCGAGGAGATCCCGGGGCGGCGAGGCTACCCGGGGTACATGTACACCGACCTTGCATCGATATACGAACGCGCTGGCCGGATCAAGGACAAGTCCGGGTCCATTACCCAGATCCCGATCCTCACCATGCCGGACGACGATATCACCCATCCGGTCCCGGACCTCACGGGCTATATCACTGAAGGACAGATCGTCCTCTCCCGCGACCTGCACCGGCGGGGGGTCATTCCTCCGGTGGACGTCCTCCCCTGCTTGTCAAGGCTCATGAACCTCGGGATCGGGCCCGAGAAGACAAGGAAGGATCACCGGAACGTGGCAGACCAGCTCTATGCATCCTACGCCTACGGACGCGACCTCCGCAGGCTGGTCGCGATCGTAGGAGAGGAGGCGCTCACCGAACTTGACAAGAAGTACCTCGACTTTGCCGACCAGTTCGAAAAACGGTTTGTCTCCCAGGGCGACGAGGACCGGAGCATCGAGCAGACGCTCGACACCGGGTGGGAACTCTTTGCCCTGCTCCCCGAGTTCGAGTTAAAACGGGTCAGGGAAGAGTTCATCAAAGAATACCACCCCCACCACAGGGAGGGCTGATCAGGCGTGGAACCGGTGCACCCGACCCGGATGGAGCTGATGAAGAAGAAGGCCCAGATAAAGCTGGCCGAGCAGGGCAAAGACCTCCTGAAGGAGAAGATGGATGCCCTGATACAGGAGTTCTTCCAGATCATGGGTTCGGTCACCAAGTCACGGTCCGAACTTGAAAAGATCTCCGGTGCCGCAAGGCGGTCACTGGTGGCAGCGCAGTCGGTCGACGACTCGGTCACCCTCCGGTCAGCCTCTTTTGCCACCCGGCGGGTGATCACCCTCGACATGAAAGGGAAGAATATCATGGGAGTACCTGTCCCCATCATTGAGAAGAGAAGTGTGTCCCGGAGCGTATGCGACCGGGGGTACAGCATCATCGGAGTTTCGGGGAGGATCGACGAGGTCGCCGAGAGCTTCGAGCACGAGCTCGACCTGATCATCCGGCTCGCGGAGACGGAGACCGCTCTCCGGCGTCTCGGGGGCGAGATCCAGATGACAAGGAGGAGGGTCAACGCGCTCGAACAGGTGCTGATCCCGGAGCTCAGGCAGCAGGCAAAATTCATCAAGCTCACTATCGAGGAGCGGGAACGGGAGGACCTGTTCAGGCTGAAAAAAGTCAAGAAACTGCTCGAAAAAAAGAAAAACAGAGCGGGTTCTTAGCTCAGGCGCGCAAGGATCGACCGTACCCGATCAAGCACCTCCTCCACGTCGCTGTGCCCCTCAAACCCTTCCCCTATCGTGATCAGCTCATCAAGGTCCTTCCTGGTCATACGGGAGAAGGCGCAGCGCTCCCAGACTTCACGTTCTGTGGAAATCCATGTCCGGCCCAGCAAGTTCCTGAGCGTCTCCTTCTCTGATCCTGAGTAGAGCTTCCATTCTTTCCCCAGATTCTGGCGGATCTTCTCCACCGCCAGCTCGACTGCCTTCTCCTTCTGGATCGCAAAGACCCTTCGCCCCACTTCCTCGTCTCTTGCCTCTGGCATCTCTTCGGCACACTCCAATCTCTATTGGTCTCTATAAAATAAAAATCATTCAATAAATCCGCGAGTTCGGACCGGGCTAGAGGAGTCCCAAAATAACCGCAAGGAAGACCAAAAACCCGATAAAAAGCGACACTCCTGCGCAGAGCCGGCAGCATACCATCAGCATCCGCAGGGAGGCCTGCATCTCCGGATCACCCAGGCGCTCTTCGAGCCACCGATCCCGCGTCCTCATCCCTGACCCTCCTCTGCGCGGCGGATAATGCTCTTTGTACGTTTGCGCCTGAAGAGGTCTTCACGGGCCAGCTCTTCAAGGTGCGACTCGATGTACTTCTGGGTCCGGTGGATACGGGGGATGACCACGTTCTCGAGGGCGTTTACCCGCCGCTTGGTGGTCTCTATCTCCCGTGCAAGCCTCCTGATCGCACCTTCCTGCTCTCCCACGACCAGTGCCTGCTGCATCACCTTCTCGAAGGCATCGGCAGTCTCGTCGAGGGCCGCCCCGGTCTGGTGGTAACTGTATCCGCGACCAAGGGCAGTGCGGAAGCTGGCTGGCTTCTCGATCACCGGAATACGCACCCCCATCACTCTCCGCTCGGAGGCGGAGAACTCGTTGCAGGGGGGTGTCGCCTGTGCGGCACTCTCCATGGCCGCCATCCCCTCTGCCAGCCTGGCGCGGAGGATCCGCGCATGCGCCTCTTCCATCAGCCTCCCCAGCACCTTCCTGCTTTCCCGGTACCGTTCGATCATGGAGAGGAATTCCATGATCATGGCATCCCGCTTCTCCTCCAGGAGGTCGTGCCCCCGCTGCGCGAGGATCTCCCTCCTCCGCAGTTTGAGGAGTTCCATCCTCGTGGGCCGGATCCCTCTGATGATCTTCTGCGTCATGGAGGCTCCGCCCGGTGATCCGGGTGGTACTTTGAAATCAGCGCCGGTTCTATACGCCGCAGCTCTGTCTCGGGCAGGATGGAGAGGAGTGACCACGCGATGGCGAGGGTCTCTTCGATGGTGCGCCGCACGTTCCCGCCCTGGTGGACAAACTCCTTCTCGAACCGCTCCATAAATTCCAGGTACATCCTGTCCGCCCCGGTCAGGCTCTCCTCGCCGACCACGGCGACCAGGCTCTCCAGTTTTCTCCCCTCGGCATATGCTGCGTAGAGCTGGTTATTCACCGCGGCATGGTCTTCCCGTGTCCGCTCCTTCCCGATCCCTCCCTGCATCAACCTCGAGAGGCAGGGCAGCACGTCCACGGGGGGCTGAATACCCTTCCGGTAGAGATCGCGGGAGAGGACGATCTGGCCTTCGGTGATATACCCGGTGAGGTCGGGGATCGGATGAGTGATATCGTCATCGGGCATGGTGAGGATGGGCATCTGGGTGATGGATCCGGATTTGTCCTTGATCCTTCCGGCACGCTCGTACAGGGATGCAAGGTCGGTGTACATGTACCCCGGGTAACCTCTCCGTCCCGGTACCTCCTCTCGGGCTGCCGCGATCTCCCGCAGTGCCTCGCAGTAGTTGGTCATGTCGGTGAGGAGGACGAGCACGTGCATCCCCTTCTCGAACGCGAGGAACTCTGCCGCGGTGAGGGCCAGCCGCGGGGTAATGATCCGCTCGATGACCGGGTCATCGGCAAGGTTGAGGATGAAGACCGTCCTCTCAAGCGCCCCGGTCTTTGAAAAGTCGCGGATAAAGAAGTGCGCCTCTTCGTTCGTGATCCCCATGGCGGCGAAGACCACTGCAAAGCTCTCCTCTTTCCCGAGCACCCGTGCCTGCCGTGCGATCTGGGCCGCCAGCAGGTTGTGCGGGAGACCTGCCCCGGAGAAGATGGGGAGTTTCTGCCCCCGCACCAGGGTGTTCATGCCGTCAATGACAGAGACCCCTGTCTCGATGAAATCACGGGGGAATTCGCGTGAGAAGGGGTTGATAGGGTAGCCGTGGATATCCCGCATCTCTTCTGGGATGACCGGGTCGCCGTCGTCCTTCGGCTCGGCCGCGCCGTCGAGGATCCGGCCGAGCATCTCCTCGGAGACCGCCATCCTCATCGTCTCCCCCGTGAACCTGACCCGGGTCACCTTGGTGTCCAGATCCTTGGTCCCCCCGAAGACCTGCACGATGGCCCGATCGGTCCGCGTCTCCAGCACTTCCCCGAGCCTCCGTTCACCAGAAGGCATGGTGATTTGGACGACCTCCCCGTAGGAAACGCCGGTGACCTTCTCCACGACGATGAGCGGGCCGCTCACCCGCACGACCGAGGTGTATTCCCTGCTCTTCGTCTCCTGGCCGGTCAATTCAGATTCCCCCCTCAGACTGCTTCTCCATGGCGGCCACCAGTTCGTGGTAGCGCTGGTCCACGTCCTCCTCAGGAACCGACCAGAACCTCGAGAGGCCTGCATGCACCTCCGTCCCCCTGATCGCGGATGCGGGGGTGCCTCCCGCGACCGCCGTCCGGGCTCGCCCGAAGAAGCGGTGGAGGAGGTCCAGCATCCTGACCTGCTTGTGGGGCGAGCAGAATGTGTCGAACGGGTGGAATGCGTTCTGGACAAGGAAGCTCTCCTTGATCATGTCTGCCTCCAGCAGCACCAGCTTGTCCTGTTCGGGAAGCACGTCCTGTCCGACCAGCTGCACGATCTCCTCGAGTTCGCTCTCTTTCTGAAGGATTGCCATCATCTCCATCCGGACCGGGCCCCAGGGCTCACCGAGCACGGCGTCCCACCATTCCTGCACGTTGCCGGTATAGAGCGAGTAGGACTCCAGCCAGTTGATCGCGGGGAAGTGGCGCTTGTTTGCAAGGTCGGCGTCCAGCGCCCAGAAGACCTTCACGATCCGGAGCGTATTCTGGGTGACGGGTTCGGAGAAATCACCGCCCGGAGGCGAGACCGCGCCGATCACCGAGATCGATCCCATTCGTCCCTCCTTCCCGTCTGCCACCACCCGGCCGGCCCGCTCGTAGAAGGCCGCCAGCCGGGACGCCAGGTACGCCGGGTACCCCTCCTCCCCCGGCATCTCCTCCAGTCGCCCGGAGATCTCGCGCATCGCTTCTGCCCACCGGGAGGTCGAGTCTGCCATCAATGCCACGTCGTAGCCCATGTCCCGGTAGTACTCGGCGATCGTGATCCCTGTATACACGCTCGCTTCCCTGGCTGCGACCGGCATGTTCGAGGTATTCGCGATGAGAACCGTACGTTTCAGCAGGGCCTCTCCGGTCCTCGGGTCTTCGAGTGCCGGGAGCTCCCGCAGCACATCGGCCATCTCGTTCCCCCGCTCGCCGCAGCCCACGTAGACAATGATGTCTGCATCCACCCACTTTGCCAGCTGCTGCTGCACCACGGTCTTTCCAGAACCGAACGGCCCGGGAATTGCAGCGGTGCCTCCCTTCGCGATAGGGAAGAAGGTATCGATCACCCGCTGCCCGGAGATGAGCGGTTTCTCCGGCTCCAGCCGTTCGCGAAACGGACGGCTCTTTCTCACCGGCCACCGCTGCAGCATCGCGATCAGATGCTCCTCGCTCCCTTCCCTCAGGCGCGCAATCTCATCGGTGATGAGGTACTTCCCCTCGGGAACGATCATCTCGAGGATTCCCCGTGTACCGGGGGGCACCATGATGCGGTGGGTGATGAAACGGGTCTCCGCGACCGTGCCCAGCACGTCCCCGGGAACGAGCTCGTCGCCAGATGATGCCTGCGGGACGAAATGCCACCTCTTTTCGCGCTCAAGGGAGGGTACCGCAACCCCCCTTTTGATATATTCACCCGTCTTTTCACTGAGCCGCTGGAGGGGGCGCTGCACGCCGTCGTAGATCTTGCCGAGAAGGCCGGGTGCGAGTTCCACGAAGAGGGAGAGGCCCGTGCCCCGTACCGGCTCCCCGGGGGTGAGGCCGGCTGTCTCCTCGTAGACCTGAATGGTCGCAACGTCTTCCTCCAGCTCGATGATCTCGCCGATGAGCTGCTCGGCGCCCACCCGGACGAGTTCATACATCCTCGATCCCCGCATATTCTTCGCAGAGACCACCGGGCCTGCCACCCTGATGATCATTCCTTCCTCAATCATTCGCTTGCGCCTCCTTCCAGATCTCAATACCCACTGCCCTGCGGATCAGGCTGTCCAGCGGCTCTGCCCTCCCGACCACGCCCTCGCTCGCGGGGACCTCCACGATGAGGGGAAATACCGATACTCCCTGCAGATCTGAGATGGCAGGGCGGATCGAGGCTGCGATCAGGTCCGTGATGAGGATGATCCCGATCTCTGGATCCTCGCAGAAATTCCTCAGCAGGTCTTCCGCCATCCTTTCACTCTCCGGCACTCCTGTGTATTTGACACCCGCGAGTCGGAAGCCTGCGACCGTGCCCCGGTCGCCGATCACCGCCACCCTCATGCCGTCCCTCCCGCGAGGATGAGGTGCTGCCGGATCGCCGGCAGAGGCGCCTGCTCCCTGACCCCCCAGTAGATGGTCCTGATATTCCGCAGTTCATACTCCCTTCCGACGAGGAATTTTAGGATGGGCCCCGGGCCGTGGTGGTAGATCGTCTCGAGAGTCCGGGCGGTCTCGAAGAGGAACTGGTCGAGGGCATATTCAACCGGAACGAAGCTCCCGGTCTGTTCAAATTCAGCTATGGAGTTCTCGATCGCAGAGTGGAGTGCCGTCTCTTCGATGCGGGCGAGGATCTGCGTGGGGCCCTCCAGTTCCGCGAGCTTGAGGAGGAGGGGCCAGGAGAGGTCCTTTCCATAGGGAATCAGCGAACGGATCACCTGCTCCCGGTCGATCCTGTCCCTTGCGGCCCTGAGAAGGATCCTGGTATTCGCCGCGTCGGCATAGACCGCGAGCAATGCCGCGGGTGGTGCAGAGATGAGCGTGTCGGTGCGCATGATCGAGCCGTCCAGGTCTTCCATCACCACCCGGTCCACCGCCGTTTCAAGCACCAATGTATCCCCCCTCCCGTGATGGTCAGGGAGGGCTTCGAGGAGTGGCCGGCCATACCCGGTCTCCGCGAGCATCCCCACAAGCTCGTCCAGATCCCGTGCGTCGGCGGCCTTGCGGAGGAGGGGGGGGGAGAGCCCCCCGGCAGGCGTGACCGCTTCTGCGATCTGGTCCGGCGGGACTCCGGCATGCACGGCACGGATAAGGACCTTCAGCTGTGCTGCTTCAAAACGTCTCCCGTACGCCTGCAGAAACGGCTTGAGCCCTTCAGGCGCGGCCATCTCGAGGTGCTCGAGCTCATCTCGGTATACGGACTCCAGGTACCGCTCCACGTGTGAGGGATCCTCGAGGTCCACCGTTTCCACTGCGTAGCCAAACTGCCGCAGCTTCTCCGCGAGTTCATGGACGCTGTGTGACTGGAGGAGGTCTGCCACGGTAGCGGGATCGGTGCAGGGATTCCCGAGCGCCATGACCCGTGCATTGGGAAACGAGAATGACGCGATGCTCAGGAGCAGGTTGAAGTACCCCATGAGGGTGAGAAGAAAGAGGATGAGGAAGAGGATGAGCAGGAGCAGGACGATGAACATATCTGCGGGGGTGAGCATGATCGCGGACGAGACCTCTTCAAGGAACATGGAGATCTCGCTCATGCTCCTTCCTCCCTGCCAAAGAGGATCTCCGAGACGCGGTGTACAAGATCGCTCCTGAGTCGTTCCAGCCTGGCTTCAAAGGTATTGTTGACCGAGATGCGCCCGTCTTCAGAGACGAGGATGACACCCCCGGAGGTGATGGCACATTCATGGCTGAGGCATACTTCCACTTCAGTTTCCGACAGCTCGGGCAGCAGCCCGCGGATGAGCTCCCTGTCCCGTTCGTTGGAGATGATGTGGACCTCCCCCTCGCCCATCGATCCTGTGCCGTCCTCGATCAGGGTTGCGAGGATCAGGGGATATCGATCTGTTTCCGGAAGACTCCCGAAGGCCGCTTCCCCGTCCTGAAACGACCTCCTGATCCCTTTCTCACGGGCTCTCCGCACCATCCGTTTTGCATCGAGCCGTGCCTGTGAGCGGATCCGGGCGGCCATCTCCATGCACTCTCCCCGGCCGTGCTCGAGGATCCTCTGGTATTCATCCATGGCGGCCTTCTCTCCGTCCCTGAGGATCCGGTCCGCCTCCTCTTCTCCTTCCCTCCTGATCGCCGCGGCCTTCGCCTCCGCATCCTCCCTGATCCTGGCGATGATCTGATCTGCGCCCACCTAGCCCACCAGCCCCACGCCGAACATGATCAGGATTGCGATCAGGAGCCCGAAGATCGCGAACGTCTCGGACATCACCGCGAATATCAGGGCTCTCCCCATCACACCAGGATTCCTCGCCGTTGCGGCGATCCCCGCGCCGGCGGTGATCCCCTGCCCGATCCCCGAGAGACCGGCGATCCCCACCGCAAGGCCGCCCCCGATGGCGGCGATTCCCACGCCCACGGTCGCAGAG
>JAVVFN010000005.1:0-19400 GCA_032250645.1 Methanomicrobiaceae archaeon
CTATGACGGCGCCAAGCCCTCCTGGCCCCTGCACCTGAAAGGCGCTGATGTCTTCGGCGGCCAGCAGGTGGGTGGCATCGCCCGTATCGAGCTAACCGGCCTCCCGGAGCCGCCCGAGGGATGGACCCTCGAGATGCTCGGAGAGGTGGGTGATGTGATCACCCAGTCCGAGTTTGAGGACGGCCTTGCCTGCACGGGCTCGGGCCATTATGTCGAGTGGACCGACGGGAGCGGAGTCACCTGGTCTGGTGTTCCGCTCTGGGTGCTTCTCGGCGCGGTGGATGACATCGAGCTTGCGGACCACTGGACCTTCAGCAATGATGTTTCTGCGACCAACTACTCTATCACTGTCATTGCCGGTGACGGCTATAGCAGGACATTCTACAGTGACGATGTCGCCCGCAATGATGACCTTTTCGTCGCGAACCTGAAGAACGGGACGGAATTGTCTGAATCCGACGGCTACCCGCTCAAGCTGAACGGGCCTGCCATCACGTCTGGCAGGGATCGCATCGGCAACATCGCGAGGATTGAGATCCCGGATCTCCAAACCCCACCGGCAGAACCTGACAGCTGGAACCTCAACCTCTCCGGGAAGATCACCGACGTGATCCCGCAGGCAGAGTTTGAGGAAGGGCTTGCCTGCCCCGCGTCCGGGCACATGGTCAACTGGACTCAGGAGATAATGGACAATGGCACCGTCATCGAGACCCACGAGTGGTCCGGGATACCTCTCTGGTTCCTCGCGGGATGGGTCGATGACCGCCAGCCGCACGAGTTTTCCGTGACCCAGTCCGTGGCGGGGTACACAATCACGGTGAAGGCCGGTGATGGCTATTCCAAGGAGTTTGCGAGTGCCGACGTCGCATGGAGCGACGACTACATCGTGGCCAATATGGTGGACGGCGTACCGCTCGACGATTCGTGGCCGCTGCGACTTGTGGGCAATGCCGTCTCCCGTGCAAATGGGGCACTCAGCGGATCGAGCGTCGGAAACATCGTCGAGATCAAGCTCACCGAGTTTGGGGAGCCGACCGAGATCCCGGAGCTCCACATCGTGAAGTACGCGGCAGATCGCACCACCATCGTGAACGAGACCTGGATCGATTACCTCGAGATGCAGGACCAGTTCGATGTGATTGGAGATGGGGATACCGTCTATAAATTCCAGGGTATCACCATGGACCCCGAGGACCTCTGGAGCTGCGGGGATGACACTGTCGGGGGATTCAAGATCTCCAACGCCATCAAGGGGACCCGGGTCGTTGATCTCGTCGGCCTGGTCGGAGGCATGGGCGAAGGTACGGATATCGTGTTCGTGGCAGATGACGGCTACCAAACCACGCTACCCTATTCCAGCATCTATACTGCGCCAGAGATCCAGGAGCGGCAGGGCGATGCGGTGCTTGCATGGTATGCGGATGGTGACTATGTGCCCCATTATGATGATGGTATGCGGCTCTTCTTCACCCCCGAGGACACCATCTACGGGCAGTGCGACATGAAAGAGACCCTGCCTGAGGAGTACTGGCACTATTACTACCAGACGTACAGTCCCAGCGACCCCGACTATGGACAGTATGCGCCGGGAATCCTCTATCCGTCCTGTGCAGGCCTCTCTGCGAAGTACGTGGTTGAGATCAGGGTCTATTCCGAACCTGTGACCACTTGGTACCTTGACCTCGACGGCACCCGCGTGGGCGGGATCACTGCCAATATCAGCAAGAGCTACTTCGAGTCGGCACTCGCCTGCCAGTTCGGGGCCAACCACGAGGTGACCTACGATGATGGGACCAGTGTGTGGAAGGGAATGCCGCTCTGGTTCCTGGCCGGGTTCGTGGACGATGCCGACCAGCACTCGGACGAGGCCTACAACGAATCGCTGGCCATGGCCGGCTACGAGATCGTGATCATCGGCGGCGGGGACTACACCAGGGTCTTTGACAGCGTCCCCACCGTCCGGAGCAATGACTACCTCGTGGCGAACACCAAGAACGGCGCCCCCATCCCGGAGAGCGACACCAAGAACTGGCCGCTGAAGCTGGTTGGCGAGGGTGTGGCATCTTCCGGAAAGCTCCAGGTGGGCGGGATCCATACCATCATATTGAACTTCCGCCCGAACATCACCGCCGTTGATGCACCTGAAACTGCGATGGTGGACGATGAGGTGACGGTGACGGCATACTTCACCGACCCATATGACACGCACAACGCGGTCTTCGACTGGGGCGGCAATCAAAGCACGACCGGCATGGTGGACGAGGAGATGGGAATGGCCACCGGTTCGCACACCTACGCGATGGCAGGCACCTACACGGTCAACGTCACGGTGACCGACAGCGTGGGCGCAAGTGACACCAAATCAGTAACCATCACGGTGGAATCCCCGCCAGAGTCTCCATACGAAATGACCGAAGCCCTTCAGGAGTACATCATGGAAGACGGTCTGCCGCACGGCACGGAGAACGCACTACTCTCAAAACTCTCTGCGGCAATGAAGTTCATGGGTGACGGGATGATGGAGGAAAGGGCTCTCGATTCAGGCGGCAATGACGCCTACAAGCCAAAGACCGCCATCAACATCCTCAAGGCCTTCATCCACTACGTGGAGGCGCAGGATGGAAAGAAGATCCCGCACGAGACCGCGATGTATCTCATCGGAGAGGTGGAGGAGATCATTGCCCTGCTCATGGAGGACGTGGACTCCGGGGCACCGTTGATGACCCAGTCACAGTCCGGAACGGCTGCCGGCAATACTCCTGCATCAGAGAACGGCAACGACAATTCCTCTGGGCCGCAGGGTAATTCCGGCGGCAAGAAGGATGATGCGGCACCATCGAACAGCAATGCACCTTCCGAACCTGGATCGAACGGAAAGCATCTCGGCCAGGAAGACAGCGATGCTGACGAGACCCCGGCTGTGGGAAGTTCCAACTCAGAGGAAGATGCTCCTGGATCGAAAGGGAAACACCTCGGCCAGGACAAGGTAAAAGTCAATAACGGAAAAGAAAAATAAACAAAACTTCTTTTACTCTTTTTCCGATAGTTGAAGGGTATGATAACACCGCGGCACTGCTGTATTCTGCTCTCTCTCCTATTCATTGCAGGAAAGGTTACTGCCGCCTCCATCATGGGCCCCGGGGTGACCGGGACCACCGATCATTCCGCCACCATCCGGTGGGTCACGAACGGGAGTACTGATGGGTGGGTGGAATATGCACCTGAAGAATGGTACCTGCGGACCGGCAGCTATGCGGATTCCGTTCCGGCGGATGGAGATGGGAGCGTCCACGAGGTCTCGCTCGAGAACCTGACGCCGGCGACCCGGTACCACTACCGTGTGTGGGTGGACAACACCTCCACCCCTGACCGGTCGTTCCTGACATTCCCGAAGTCCGGTCCCTTTACCTTCATCGTCTACGGTGACACCCAGGAGCAGGCTCCCCTCTACACGCAGGCCGAGCGCCACCGGCTGGTGGCAGAGAGGGCGGGTGCCGAAGAGAACATCTCCTTCCTCCTGCACCTTGGCGATCTTGTCTGCGAGGTGCAGAGTGGGGAGGAGTGGGCGCGGTTCTTCGACGCCGCCGACCCGGTGCTCTCCAGGACCTCCATCTACCCGATGCTCGGGAACCACGAGGAGAATGCAAGCATCTACTATGACCTCTTCGGGCTCCCCGAGTGGTACGCGTTCGAATGCGGAGTTGCGCAGTTCGTGGTGCTGGACAGCAATGACTGGATGTGGCCCCGTATCGAAGAACAGACCGCGTGGCTCGAAGAGGAGCTGGAGGGCACGGATGCACAGTGGCAATTTGTCGCGTTCCACCACCCGCCCTACAGTGCCGGAATGCGGGTGCCAAGGGGGCGCCTCGATCTCCGGGAAGCATGGGAGGAGATCTTTGCTGAACACGGCGTTGATGCGGTCTTCAGCGGCCATGTCCATGCCTATGAGCGGTATGTGATGGACGGGATCCAGTATATTGTGGCAGGAACTGGCGGAGGCCCTCCCTACCCGCTCTCCGCGAACAGGACCGAAGGCTTTGCAACAGCAATCGAGCGGACCATCGGGTATGTACGGGTGGCGGTTGGCAATGATTCGGTGAAGATGGAGTTCATGCCGGTGGCGCTGGTATCCGAGGACCAGACCGAGATCGTGGAGGTCTACCCGCCGGGCACGGTCGGGGATACGGTGGTTCTGAACCGGGTAGTACCCACCGAGGAAAGTGCGGGAGTTCTGTATTCTGTTGTTCTGGGCGGGATTATCCTAGCTCTGGCATTATTTGTGAGGAGGAAAGGATGAAGAGAGGAATCATTACGGTAATCATCGCGATCATGCTGGTCGCGCTGGTATCCCTTGCGGGTGCGATTCCCACCACCGAAGTGCACCTCGTGAAGTACGCTCCCGACGGCGAGACGGTGATCAATGAGACCACCGTGGATATCCAGTGGATGGAGGCAAATCTCCCGGTCTACGGGGACGGGGTGACCCATTACTATCACCAGGGGCCCACGTTCAACGAGAGCGACCCGTGGGACCCGGATGAATTCCAGAACGTGCTATCCCGGGACATGGGCGCGGTGAAGGGTACTAATGTGAAGGATCTCTGCGACCTCGTCGGCGGGATGGAGCCCGGTGATGAAGTCACCATCCGGGCAAGTGACGGTTTTTACAAAAAGTTCGGGTACGAGAACGTGTATTCGCCGGAGCAGCGGCATGGATCGATCGTGCTCTGCTGGTACAACGGGAAAGAATCGGTCACCGGAGACCCGCAGGGCCTGGGATACCCGCCTGACTATTATACCGGGATGCGGCTCGTCTTCTTCGCCGACACCTCTACAAACCCATGGGGATACCATGTGTTCGGCGACTGGGACATGCATGAGACGCTTGCGCCCGAGTACCGGCACAATTTCAGCGGTATCTGGCCGTCTTCAAGCGGGCTCTCGGTAAAATATGTGAGCGAGATCGCGGTTGTGCAGGGTGAGGCGCCGGTTACCGGGGGCAAGGCAGCGCTCCCGTTCTGGGTGACGCTCATTGCAGCAGGATATGTGGCGGTCATCGCCGCGGCAAGGAAAAGCAGTTGATCTTTGCGAAAAATCCACAAGAACTTTTTACCACCCGATCCTACCCTATACCGGAAACTTCCCTTTACAATCGACCGGGGGTGGATGTCAATCAGGCTGCATAGGATCATAATCGTTCTTTTCCTCACTCTGTTTTTCGTGGGAGTAGTGCAGGGTGCCACCACCACTGTCACCGTAAGGAAGCTCGCATATGACGGGGAGACGGTTCTCGATGAAATAACGGTCGATTACGAGTGGATGGAGGATAATCTCCCCGTATACGGTGACGGTGTAACGCACTACTACCACCAGGGCCCGGTCTTCGTGGACCAGATGGAAGAGCGGTGGAACCCAGAGGAGGACCAGAACTGCTACCCTGAGAAGGACATGGGTGCGGTAAAAGGCACCAATCTAAAAGACCTCTGCGACCTCGTGGGCGGGATGAGCGAGGGAGAGGAGTTGCGGGTCAAGGCCTCCGATGGCCTGACCAAGTATTTCGCGTACGAAAATGTGTACGAATACCCCTCCCGTCAGGGCCCGATTGTTCTCACCTGGTATGCAAGATGGGATGACCCGGTGCGGGGCGGGTATACGGGCCCGGACTATAGGGACGGGATGCGGCTTGTCTGGTTTGCCGATACCTCGGAAAATCCGTGGGGCGAGCACGTCTTCGGGGTCTGGGACTGGCACGAGTCGGCAGCCGAAGAGTACTGGTACTACTACTATTCCGGGGGGGAGATGTATCCCACAACCACCGGCCTCTCGGTCAAGTACGTCTCTGAGATCACCATCTTCAGCGACGATGAACCGATCGGAAGTATCGAAGTAACCTCTTCCCCGGCAGGTGCGAGCATCCTCCTCGATGGGCTCGAGACAGGGGAGTATACGAACTCCACCCTTACTGATGTCCCTGCCGGAGAACACAGCGTGCAGGTCTCTCTCGAAGGGTATGCGGCCGTCGAGGATGAATGGGTCACGGTCAGCCACGGCGAGACCGTGGAGGTGCATTTCACGCTGGTCCCCCTGACCGGGAGCATTGAGGTGACCTCGGACCCGGCGGGAGGTAGAGTGTATCTTGACGGTGAGGATTCCGGAGAAGTGACCCCCGCCATGCTCACGGATGTGGCGGTGGGCTCGCACCTCGTCGAGGTACGTCTCGCCGGGTACGATACGGCCTCCTCCCGCGTGGAGGTGGTGGAGGGAGTCCCCGCGGAAGTGGATATAGCCCTCTCCCCCTCGACCGGCGGTGACGGTGGGACGGACACCTCCGGATACGGAGGAAAGTCCCTGTTCCTGTACCAGAAGGGCACAATCCGCGGAACCGTGGCAGCGGTAAACGTCAGCGGTCCGGAAGAGGAGATGGAAAAGGGGGACGAAGCAGTTCTCACCATCCCCTTTGCCCTGCCGGGGGACGCCACGGTGGAGGATGCACGACTCTACCTCTATCTCTCCCGCAGCCGGAACACAAGGGAGGACGAACCGGAAGACCCGAACATCAGGGTCGTGGTGAACGATCAGGAGATCATCCGCGATATCTTCTACACCGACGAGATCGATTTTGAGGACGAGGAGTACCGCATCGCCACCGCCTGCTATGACGTGACCCGCGCGATCCGGAAGACGGGAGACCATGAGGTCGTGGTCACCAACCGGGGAGGGGACGATCATGCATTTGCGCTCACTGGAGCGATGCTTGTCGTGGTTCTCCAAGATGACACGCTCCCGGAGTTGAGCTACTGGATCATGGAGGGCTGTGATGCAATCCTCGCAGATCCGGAAGAGGACGAGATCCCCGATGCCGCCCGGACACTGATCGCGTTTGATGGGGACCTCTCACTTTCCGGCGTGAACGAATCTGCCCTCATGCTCTTTTCCACCGTCCTCCCGGGCGAGAAGATTGGGGAACACAAGGTCTCCTTCAATGACTGGGAATGGGCCCGACCGTTCTCGAGGGACGATGCACTGCTCCTGATTGAAGAACTGAACGCCCTGCCGTTCTTGAAATCAGCTGATAATGAAGGAGCAGTCCACAGCGCTCCTGAAGGGCTGGCCGGGACGTATCTTGAGAACCGGAATGCCGTTCTCCTCGTCAGATATGGAGAAAGTGTGGTTGCTCCCACGCCCGGGGAGGAGCCAGGCAAGACTCCCGGGAAAGAAGCCGGGGAAGAAATAACTCCTGTGGAAGGGTGCACGTATATTCATGCCCTGAACGCCTCGGAGGTACTGCTCACGCTCCCCGAAGACCGGTTCATGCTCTATCTCCCAGAAGGCACAGAAATCCGGTATCAGAACGGAAGTCCTGCGCAGGAGATATGGGTCGAAGAGATCGGGGAGAACGAATCGTGGATGTACCGGATCGGGCCGGAGAACGCCAGCGTCACCGGAGATGCCGTGCTCATCGCGCAGAATATCAGCATAGAAAACCCGATCTTCGCACGGGAGGGGGCTGACGGCTCCTGGGAGGAGATCCCCGGGACGAAAGTAGAAGAAGCTCGGGCCTGGACTGGGATCACCCGGTTTGGCAATTTCACTCTTATAGACGCCCCTGAGCCTGCAAAGAATCCCATGGTGGAATTTCTGGAGGGCATCTGGCCATTCATCCTCTCGCTTCTCTCCGGCGGGGAGGGCGAAGCGGAGAGGCCTGCCTGGGAGAACGCACCCCGGGTGATACTCTCCTGCGCCGGCCCTGAAACAGAGGAGTCCTCCATCCCTGAGAATGCCACCTTTGCGTTCACCCTCCAGTCAAGCCCGGCAGGTGCAAGGATCTTTCTCAACGGCACCTATACCGGGAAGGTCACTCCGTATACCTTCGAGGGCCTGAGGCACGAGGAATATCTCGTGCGCGTGGATAGGGAGGGATTTGTCCCTGAGGAACGGGTGGTAATGCTCAACCAGACGCGGACCCTCTGCATCGGACTCTCGGCAGAGAACGGGCCTGCATTAAACGACCTCTGCTTCATCGGGTGCATAAGCGAGGAGGTGCTGGAGGCGACCGGAGGTGTATATGTCACCTCGTCCCCTGATAAAGCGGATATCTACGTGGACGGGAGGAAGACTGGGCGCACCACGCCCGAGGTGATCACCGGGCTCCGGGAAGGGAAGCATACCATCCGGGTGGCAAAGGAGAAGATGGAGTTCCCTGTGGACAGCAAGAAAGTCTGGGTCTATGGCGGGGCGCTCGTCCCCCTTCACTTTGACCAGGCCTACCGGATCGATCACGAGGTGACGATCGACTCGGAGGTGAGAGAAGGCGCGGAATTCTCGGTCGACGGCCGGTTCCCGAGCTACAAATTCCCGGCAACCATCACCGTCTCCGGGACCGGCTCATACATCACCTTCCATGAGGACGACCGCTACACCACCGTCCCTCTCTCCGTCTGGATGGAAGGGGAAACCGTATCGGTCGATATGGTCACGGAACGTTACGGAACGCTGCGGGTGGACTCAAAGCCTCAGGGTGCGGAGATCTTCGTTGACGGATTTACCACCGGGTATCACACCCCGTGGCTGGTCAGGAATGTCTCGTACGGAAGGCACCGTGTCATGGTCTCACTGCCCGGCCACCATCCGGACGAAGAAGAGATCCTGTTTGTCCCGGACTGGCACGAGGTGGATGCCAAGCTCGAGTTCTCCCTTGACCATTACATCTACGGGAGCCTTGGTATTGCGAGTAACCCGGAGGGGGCCAAGGTCTACCTACTCCAGACCTACACCGGCCTTTCAACCCCGGCTACGATCCATTACCTCGGCATCGGGACCTACGAGGTGGGGATCGTGGGTGAAAAGGGAAGCAAGACCGTGGATGCGACCATCATGCCCTACCGGGTGACCGTGATCAATGTAACGCTTACTGAAGAGGAATAAAATGACCAAAAAAGGGATTTTAACGGCAATTTACCTGCTCCTGCTTCTCTGTCTGGTGGGCCTCGCGCAGGCCGCACCCACTCCCGAGGTGCATGTAATGAAGTACGCTCCCGATGGGGAGACGATAGTGAACGAGACGACGGTGGACTACCGATGGATGGAGGCAAACCTCCCTGTGCAGGGGGACGGCGTGGCCCATTACTACCACCAGGGTCCGGTCTTCTCCGACGATCCAGAGGTGCGGTGGGACGTGAATGAGACCACCAACTTCAAGGACCGGGGGGCAGTGATGGGGACCGATATCAAAGATCTCTGTGACCTCGTGGGCGGGGCAGAACCGGGGGACGAGATCATGATCCGTGCAGTGGACGGCTACCACGTCGAATTCCCCTACGAGAACGTCTACGAACCCCAGCCGCGGCAGGGACCCATCGTCCTTGCATGGTACAACGGCGAGGATGCGGAGGTGGGGGAACGGCAGGGCACCGGCTACGTCCCCGACTTCTATGCCGGGATGCGCCTGATATTCTTCGCCGATACCTCCACCAACGCGGATGGGCTGCATGTCTTCGGCAATAACGACATGCGGGAGACGATGCCCGGCGAGGCGGTCCACTTCTACAGCGACCTCTACCCGTCCACGAACGGCTTGTCGGTCAAATGGGCAGATGAAGTCCGCATCTATCCCGGCGGATATCAGGGAGAGCGCGGGACACTGATCACCCCCACCGGAAGTTCCGGGCATACTGATCTTTCGCTTGCTCCCCTGCTGGTCATCACCGGGATCATCGGCGGGATATTCCTGCTGCGGAGGAACGAATGAATCCGGGCAGGACCGGGTTATTCCTCGGGTCGGTGCTGGTCCTGATGGTGCTCTTTGCAGGGTGCAGCACGGCCGACACTCCTGAGCCCATCACCGGATCGGTCACCATCGCGGAGATGAGTAACGGGACCGAGCTCCAGTCTGTCACGCTCTCCTATGAGGAGATACAGTCCCTGCCATCGGTCACCGGACATGGAAACTGCGTCTCCACCGTGGGCATCCGGTACGGGCCGTGGCAGTGCACCGGCGTCCCCCTCCCCACCATCGCGGACCTGGTTGGTGGGCTCGGGCCGAACGACACGGTCTGGGTCTCCGCGCCTGACGGCTACCTCTGGGTCTTTGACGATGAACAGGTGAGGGGGAAGGATCTCTTCACCTTCAACAAGGACCTCCAGGAGATCCCCTCACCCCCCCTGACGGTCATCCTCGCCTACGAATTTGACGATCGACCCCTCACCTACGACGAGGGAGCACCGTTCAGGATCGCGATCATCTCTGAAGATTCGGGCGTGATCACCGAAGGAAGTGCGTGGGTCAAGTGGGTGGACCGGATCGAGGTGCACCGGAGATAGATATGCGTCTTTTCACATCCTGCATGATCGTTCTGATCGCCATCATCTGCCTTTGCGGGTGCACCGGAACAGAAGAGACGATCGAGCTGAAAGTGATCCCGGCAGGGAGCCTGCTTGAGCCGTTCGAGGTGCTGGAGGCCGAATTCGAGGCGCTCCACCCGGGAGTCGACGTGCAGCTCGAGGGCCACGGGAGCATCCAGGTCGTCCGGCAGGTGACCGATCTTCACCGCGAGGTGGACGTGGTGGCGGTGGCTGACGAGTCCCTCATCCCGGACATGATGTACATTCCCATGGAATACGGGGAAGGCAACTACACGGACTGGTACATCCCGTTTGCCACAAACCGCATGGTGGTGGCATATACTGATGCGAGCCGCTATGCAGATGAGATCACGGCTGAGAACTGGCAGGAGATCCTCATGCGCCCGAATGTCCGGGTGGGGTTTTCTAACCCCATGCTTGATGCGGCCGGTTATCGCACCTTCATGGTCTGCACCCTTGCGGAGATTTACTACGGAGATGACCGGATATTCGATGCCATCATCGGGGACAACCTCAAGGATCCGGTGACCATCACGGAGGAAGACGGAGTGACTGTGGTGACCCTGCCCGCACTCGTCCGCCCTTCAAACGAGAAGCTCGCCATCCGTGACGGGAGTATCTACCTTCTCTCGCTCCTCGACGCGGGCGGCATCGACTACGCATTCGAGTACCTGAGCGTCTCCCGGCTCTATGGCCTGCAGTGGATTGAGCTGCCGCCGGAGATCGATCTCGGGTTTACCGAGTATGAGGAGAATTACGAATCGGTCAAAGTGTTGCTCGGGTTCGAACGGTTCAAGTCGATCGGAAACGAGCGGATCGGGAGGCGCGTTGTGTACGGCATCACCATCCCGGAGAACGCCCCGCATCCCGATATGGCCCGGGAATTTGTGGACTTCATCGTGGAGGAGTTCCGGAAAGGGCGCCCCGGCTGGCCGCAGCCATGTACGCCTCCCGCGGACATGTGATCAATGATGGAGAAAAAGCGGCGTTACCCTATCCCGGATGCGTGCATCATCTCGTTTTCGCTCATCGGCGGGCTGATCATCTCCCTCACCGTCATCTCCATCCTTACCATGACCATAAAGGAGCTCTCCGATATCCCGCACCTCATCGCGGTAGCATCCGGGAGCAAGGTCGTCGGGTCGATCATCCTCACCATGGGCGCGGGCCTCAACGCTGTGATCATCCTCATCATCCTCGGGACGCCGCTTGCCTACGTGCTTGCGCGGACGAATTTTCGGGGCAAGGGTATGGTGGAGAGCCTGGTGGATCTCCCCATCATGCTCCCCCACACTGTCGCAGGGATCCTCGTCTACCTCCTCTTCATGCGGAGGGGGCTCGTCGGCCCTCCGCTCTCTGATGTGGGGATCTCTTTTGAGGATGCCTACCCCGGGATCGTGATCGCCATGATCTTTGTCTCCTCCCCCTACCTGATCAACTCGGTGCGGGAGGGGTTTGAGAAGGTCCCGCTCCATATCGAGAACGTGGCACGGACACTGGGGGCGACGCGGTTCCAGGCATTCATGCATGTCGTGCTCCCCCTGGCCCTCCGGCACATCTACAATGGCTCCATCCTCGCGTGGGGAAGGGCGATCGGGGAGTTTGCCGCCATCATCATGATCGCCTACTACCCGATGGTCATCTCTACCCTGATCTACTATACCTTCACCACCAGCGGGATCAAGGCGAGCAGCACGGTCGCCTTCGTGATGATCCTGGCCTGCTTTGCCGCGTTCATCATCCTGCGTATCCTCACGCGCTACATGGGGAGGTATGATGATCGAGTTTGAACACGTCTCCCTCAGGCTCGGGAATTTCCAGCTCGAGGACGTCTCCTTCACTATCGACGAGGGCGACTACTTCTTCATCATCGGCCCTTCGGGCGCAGGGAAGACGGTGCTCCTCGAAGCCATCGCCGGCCTCCACCTTCCCGACTCGGGGGAGATCCGGATGCGTGGCGAGGATGTGATGCGGATACCGCCCGAAAAGAGGCGGCTCTCGCTCGTGTACCAGGACTACTCCCTCTTCCCGCACATGACTGTCTTTGATAATATCGCGTTCGGCCTGAAGATGCAGAAACTGCCAAAGAATGAGATACGGACGCGTGTGAACGAGATCATGGATTCCTTCGGGATCGCACACCTCGCGAAGCGCCACCCCCTCACCATGAGCGGGGGCGAGCAGCAGCGTGTGGCGCTTGCCCGCGCACTCACGGTCAAGCCGGATATCCTCCTCCTTGATGAGCCGCTCGCAGCACTCGACCCGGTGCTGAAGGAACAGTTCATCCAGGAACTGCGCAAGATCCACCGCGAGCACAACCTCACCATCGTGCACGTCACCCATGCGCGGGGAGAGGCGGTGCGGCTGGCTATGAAGGTGGCGGTGATCATCGAGGGCAGGCTCGCGGCAGAAGGAAACGTCCGGGAGGTCTTTGAGACTCCAAGGACCCGCGAGGTGGCCCGGTTCGTGGGGATCGAGAACGTGCTTGAGGGCAGGGTCGTTGACCAGAAAGAACGGGTGGCAGAGATCGATGTCGCCGGAAAGATGGTGACCGCGGTCGCGCCCTGCGAGGTCGGCGAGGAGGTATCGGTCTGTGTGAGGGCCGAGGACGTCACACTCTCATCCGGTGGGGAGAGGACGAGTGCGCAGAACGTCTTCCCCGGAGAGGTCATCGGCATCGAATCGATTGGCCCGACCGCAAGGGTCATGCTCGACTGCGGGTTCCCGTTCGTTGCCACGGTTTTGCAGGACTCGATCGAGGAGATGGATCTGGAGCCCGGGAAGCAGGTGTTCGCATCGTTCAAGGCGACTGCGGTCCATTGCACGAGGGAATTACAGTAACAGCTACAAGGTGAGAGGAAGGAAGAAAAATGATCAATTTACAAGCATTAACACGTTCAGCATCCTGCAAGGAGGACTCGGAAGATGGGGAGAAAGGCGAAACAATCACCTACACCCCGATCGGGGTCATCCACACCGAGTATACCGTTCAGGATGAGACGCCTATCCAAGGCATCTTCAATCCCACGATAGGTTTTGTGGAGGTATTTTCAGGGTATCGGCTGGCCTCGAGGAGATCGAATCCTTCTCCCACCTGCACTTCATCTATCATTTCCACCGCGCTACTGGCTATGCCCTTGTTCAGAAACCCTTCCTTGACGGGGAACGTGAACGGGGGATCTTTACCATCCGGCATTTCAACCGTCCCAATCCGATCGGCATCTCCATCGTCGAGCTCCTGGAAGTGCGGGGGAACGTGCTGGTGATCCGGGGGGTTGATATGCTGGACGGGACGCCCCTCCTTGATATCAAGCCCTATGTTCGCCAGTTCGATCACCGCGAGAATGTCAGGAGCGGCTGGGTGGATGCACAGCATATGGATGACATTGCGGCCTGGAACAGTTCTCCAAGAGCGCTAAAGACAGAAAGAGGATGAAAGGGTGAGCGCCACCCCCGGGAGTAATCTTGGGCTCGGAAAAGGGGGCCAGGTCTATCTCACCGTTCCCGAATCAGCAGTGCACGTGTTTCCGGCCGGATAAAAAGAAAAATTGGATTACTCTTCCTTCATTGTCCCCTGCTCTTCTTCTTCCATGGGCTCGAGGTAGATCACTTCGGCGCCGACGTCCTTTGCGATCTCCTCAAGCTCGGTCTTGCGGAAGTGTGACGCCTCGAACTTGAAGTGCCCTTCACCGCTCTCTTCAGTTACCGCAACCACGCGAAATCGGGGCTGTTTTACACCTTTGCCCACTTTGCTCCGGCCTCTTACATAGATCTTCATGGGAACACCACTCACTTTCATCCATATTCAAATTGATAAATCTTCCGCTAGTTAAACAGGAATACTGTACTTCGTCCATTTCTAACGACTACATATAGGGGGAAGAACAACTTTTCTGTTGATTCTCTCCCGCACTACAATTCAGGAGATCCGCACATGACCGTCTACATCGCACTTGATGACACCGACATGCCCGGCACCACCGGCACAGGAAGGCTATCCCGCGAGATTGCACAGGTCCTCGCCAGGGACCACCAGATCTTCGGCATCACCCGCCACCAGCTCTTCCAGCACCCGCTCGTCCCCATGACGTCCCACAACAGCTGTGCGGTCATCCACCTCGAAGGTGAGGAGGTCAGCCTCCCTGAGGTTTTTGAGGTGGTGAAGGCGATTATTCTTGAGAAGATGGCGGAGGGGAGTGATCCTGGCCTTGCAGTGGCCCACCAGTCCCAGGTCAATGGGAAGGCGGGCAAGTTTGGGCTTGCCGCAAAATCGACGCTCGTCACCCGTGCACGGGCATGCACCCTCGCCCGCGAGATGGGGGTCCTCATCGCCGGTCTTGGGGGGACGTGCGATGGGGTGATCGGTGCGATGGCCGGTATCGGGCTTGCCGCCTCGGGCAATGACGGACGGTTTATCCAGAAGGGTGCTTTGCGAGATCTCTCAGGTGAGCAGAAGATCTCCTACCTGCATTCATGCGGGGTCGATCGGGTGATGACGCCTGCAAAGGTCCCGGTGACAGAGGGAACCGTGCAGATCCAGAAGTTTCCGCGCCCGGCACTCGTGCAGGGGGAGGCCATCCTCTTTGTGGAGGCACGCGGCGAGGCATGGGTAGACCTCAAAGTAGGATAAACTTCATCTCTCTTCTTTAGGTCCTCCTCTCATAAAAACCAGATTTTCAACAATTAATCGATCTCTATAAATGGCCGGAAAACCCCAAAAAATATACAAACCCGGTGATTTTTCAATGGGATCGCCAGAACCAGGGTTGAGATCTGGATTAGGGGTAGGCCCAGAATGAAGGTCGCAGTGCTTGCAAGTGGGAGTCGGGGAAACTGCCTCTACGTGGAGGGGGAGAGTGGAGCAGTTCTCGTCGATGCCGGGCTGAGTGCACGCGAAGTGCTGCGTCGTCTTGATGAGGCCGGAGGAGATCCTGGACTCGTGGAGGCGATCCTGGTGACCCACGAGCATACGGACCATATCGCCGGGGTGGACGTGCTTGCCCGGAAGCTCGGCGTGCCGGTGGTGGGGACAGGAGGGACGCTGGCTGAATTCCTCTCGTTCCGGAAGCGGTCCCTTAAAGAGGTCATGTGCATCACCACGCGATCGGGCGATTCCTTTCACCTAGGAGACTTTTCCATTGAGCCATTCTCCACGTTCCATGACGCCGCAGAGCCGTGCGGCTTCTGCATCAGGGAAGGCGACTCGATGGTCGGGTGCTGCACCGATACCGGCACCGTCTCGGAGGAGATGAGAACGCATCTTCGCAGGTGTTCGGCCATTGTGCTGGAAAGCAACCATTGCCCACAGATGCTACAAGGTGGCCCATACCCCGCATTTCTCAAGCGCCGCATCCGTTCCCGCACCGGTCATCTCTCAAATGAAGCCGCGGCGGCCTGCCTCCAGAGCCTCGCCTCCGATATCCAGACCGTCATCCTCGCCCATCTCTCTGAAGTGAACAACACCCCGGAGAAGGCGACTGCGTCTGCGAGGACCGGGCTCGGGCTCTACCAGGACGCGATATTTCTCGATATCGGCCTGCAGCACCGTCCCGGTGCCCTCCGTTCAGTATAGGAGAAACCTTATCATCCGCCGTTTTAGAAATACTTGAATATCGATGCGTTTTATTGATTTTTCCCGGATCTGTGAGCGGCTTGAGGGGCAATCAGGAAGGCTCGAGATGATCGAGACGGTGGGCGCGGAGCTCCCCACCCTCAGCGAGACCGAGCTGCCCGTCTTTGTTCGGTTCGTGATGGGAAAGATCTTTCCTGACTGGAGCCCGCAGAAGATCGGCATCGGCCCGAACCTCCTCTACGAATCCGTGGCGTACGTTGCAGGGAAGAATAAATCCGCAGTAATAGACGCGGTCAACCGCACCGGGGATGCGGGAAGGGCGGTGGAAGAACTGCTCGCAAACAAGGAGCAGCAATCCTTCTTTACCGAAGCCCTCGATCTCGAGGAGGTCTATGGAGATTTCACCACGCTCGCCGCGATCGAGGGAACAAGGTCACAGCGTGAGAAGGTGAAGATCCTGCGGAGGCTCTTTGCGAATGCCCAGCCGCTGGAAGGCCGGTACCTCACCCGCCTCATCCTTGGAGAGCTGCGCATCGGAATCGGGGAAGGGAATGTGAGGGACGCGGTGGCCCGTGCATCTGGTGTCCCCTCCGAACTTGTGGAGCATGCGCACCAGGCAACCAACGACCTCGGACAGGTGGCTCTCCTGGCAAGGCAGGGGGAGGAAGAGCTGAAAAGGGTGGAGATCCGCCCGTTCAGGCCGGTGAAGATGATGCTCGCCCAGCAGGGGACGATCGAGGAGATGATCGCCGGGCATGGGGAGGTTGCTGCCGAGTACAAATATGACGGCTCCCGTATCCAGTTCCACCGTGTCGGGGACGAATGCCACATCTATTCCCGGAAGCTGGAGGAGGTGACCGGTGCCATCCCCGATATCGTGGAGCTTCTCATGGACGCAACGAGCCACGACGTGATCCTCGACGGGGAGGTGATGGCGGTGAAGGGAGATCGCCCGCTCCCCTTCCAGTATGTGCTGAGAAGGTTCCGGCGAAAGCATGACGTCTCCCTGCACGTCGAAGAGATCCGTCTGGTGCCCCGGATATTCGACATCCTCTACGATGACGGCACCACCCTGATCGATCGACCGCTCGCTGAGCGTCGCGGCCATCTCGCGGATGCACTCTCTGATCATATCGCACCACAGGTGGTCTCCCGCGACCCCGAAGTGCTGGACTCATTTTACCAGTCGGCATTGAGCGAGGGGCATGAGGGGATCATGCTCAAGGCCCCGGGCTCTCCCTACACTCCCGGTGTGCGGGGGAAACTCTGGGTGAAGATCAAACCGGAGGTCGACACCATGGATCTCGCGGTCATCGGCGCAGAATGGGGGGAGGGAAAGCGGGCACACCTTTTCGGGTCCTTCCTCCTCGCATGCCAGGATCAGGGTGAACTGATCCCCGTGAGCCGTGTGGCGACCGGGTTTTCGGATGAGAGCCTGCAGGAGATCTTCGATCTGCTCAAAGACTCCGTGATATCACGATCAGGAAAAAGTGTACACTTTGAGCCGGAAATGGTTTTTGAAGTCGGATATGCAGAGATCCAGAAGAGCCCCAATTATGAGGGCGGATATGCCCTCCGGTTTCCCCGTTTCATCCGTGTCCGGGGCGATAAAAGCGTGGATCAGGTGGAGACGCTCGACCAGATCCGGGAGCGGTTCGAATCAAGGTCTACAGCTGCATCACACGGAAGATGATGCGATCCTCGTCCCCTTCCACGTACGCGTAATGGTCGTGGGAATAACCTTCGACGCCCTCAAAGGTCACGTACCCATCAAAATCCGTATATTTTGCGTGGAAACGTATGCCACCCCTCTCCTTGAGTATCACCTTGACGTCAGGGGCAGGTTTTCCCTCCTCCCTCGTGATCACCCTGTACTGGAGAACCGGATTGAGCGGAGCGTCCTCCTCTGCCGGAGTCGCAGTCTTCTCGGTCGCGCCGCTCACGGTGGGCATACCGTGGGGGTCTGCCATCAGCGACGTGATGTGGAGAACCGTCAGGAAGTAAACGCCGATGAGGAAGAGAAGGAGTCCCAGCGCCCCGGTGATGATGATCGCGTAGACCGGTGGAACGCCCTGGAAGTAGAAGAACAGGACCCTTGATGCCATCGCAAAAGACCCGTAATTCAACTCAGTGATGATCACCAGGATATCATAGACGACCAGCATGCTCCCAAAGACAATACCTCCAAAACCGGCGAACAGCCCGAAGACCCTGTACAGCGAAGAGCGCTGGCGCGGACGCACCTCCCGGTGGAGAATCTTGTAGAGAAGCACCAGGAAGAGGTTGATGAGCACGATACCGGCGAGGAGGATGATTATGAAGTCTGTGGAAGAGAGGTCCTGCTCAGAGAGGGGAGGAGCTGCCTGCACAGTACCGACGAGCGCGGCAAGGAGAAGAGGCGCCGACCAGTGGATTTTCATCATATTTATCCTCACTGGTAAGTAAGGTGCTTTTTGTATAAAAACATCTCAAAACACCGGCAGTTACGTATGCAGATCCTGCCGGTCGACCACGACCCTCGCGACGTCTCCGAGTTTTTCGAGAACCTGCTTCACCCATGAAGGCCAGTGGATTCCTGATCCCCCGGCAAGAGACGCAAGTTCCACCCCTACCTCATCATCCCTCCCCCTCATGACTTCCACCACCACCGAGCCCTCCGGAAAGACAGGCTCGATGATCCCGTCAAAATCTCCGTCCACCACCCCGAAGACCGGGATTCCGAGATGCGAACAGATATGGCCGCATACTGCAGTGGTATCATCACCGATGGAGAGGACGCCACAGATATCCCCCCCGAGCGCTTCGTAGAGCCGATGACCTGCATGGTCGACGACTGCGATACGGCCCGTCTCCCGGATCTTTCCGGCTTTCTTCGGCCTGCCCTTTCTGACATTACCGCTCTTGCACCACGCGGTTGAAATGTCTATGGGCCCCTGCCGTGTAAGCTTCTCAAGACCATGCGGCTTTTCCCGGAGGCCTTCGAGCGGGACGAGGGCGCCGTCACGGGATGTGAGCACCACCGAGGTGCCGGTAGCGGTGCCGATGATGGTGCCGTTCACGAATACCGGTTCGCCGGGCAGGCACCCCCTGATCACTCTCGTCTCATCACCCTCTCCCTCCCCTGTCCGGACCTCTTTCAGGGGGAATCCCAGGTGAAGAGAGAGGTATTCTGCGAGCGCTGATGGGCCCCGGTCCCAGCAGTAGATGGTGCGGTCCCTGCATTCCACGTGGACCAGGCCCTCCCCTCCCAGCCTCCGCGCGACGATCTCCCCGAATATTCGCCCCGACTCGGGTGTCTTTGCATGATTGAGCAGGAATGGTTCGCAAACACTCTCCAGATCCCGCAGCACGACGCTCGGAGCATGCTCCCCCCGCTCGTGGGGAAATCCCGACTCCTCGGCGGCGGTGCGACCCATGATGCCAGCGACGAGGATGCGGAGCGGCCCTATCCGCTCCCACAGGTACG
>JAVVFN010000060.1:0-8111 GCA_032250645.1 Methanomicrobiaceae archaeon
CTCTCGAGTGCTGCATGAGCGCGCAGGTGGGCCCGTGGCACGGCACCCCTCTTCCGTGCCTCATCAACCAGAGCGTCTGTCCCTTTCAGCCCGACTGCGCCTCCCATTCCGGCGACAGGGTTGATGAGAAAACCGACATATGCTCTGCTGCGCATCATTTCCTTCTCTTTCTCTTTCTCATCGCAGAAAGGTGACCCCCGAGGTTGGAAAGGGGGTGGGATCCCCGGGTCCTGTTCCTTATCCCACCTTCGGGATGTGCGACAGCGACTCTTTGATCAGTTCGGACGGATACTCGTAATCGACCAGTTTTCCATCAAAGTAAGCATCGTATGAAGAGAGATCGAAGTACCCGTGACCTGAATTGTTGAAGAGGATGGTCTTTGCCTCACCGGTGCGCCGGCACTCAATGGCCGCGTCTATCGTCGCTTTCACCGCGTGTGCAGCCTCGGGCGCGATGACCACCCCTTCAGTCCGGGCAAAAATCTTCGCTGCATCGAACACCTCGTTCTGGTGATAGGCAACAGCCCTCATGGTGCCATCATAAACCAGTTTTGAGACGAGGGGAGAATCCCCATGATACCGCAGGCCACCGGCATGGATACCTGGGGGCACAAAGTCATGGCCAAGGGTGAACATCTTCAGCAGGGGGGTTAAGCCTGCCACATCACCGAAGTCATAGGTATACAGTCCCTTGGTAAGGGTGGGGCAGGCGCTCGGTTCGGCGCAGACGATATCGGTATCAGGGTGCCTGCCGGTGAGTTTTTCTCCGGCAAAGGGGAACGCAAGGCCGGCGAAATTGGAACCGCCTCCCACGCACCCGATCACGATGTCCGGATAATCGTCCACCTTCTCCAGCTGCATCATTGCCTCTTCTCCGATAATGGTCTGGTGCAGGCAGACGTGGTTGAGCACCGATCCCAGCGAATAGTTGGTGTTATCATGGGTTGCTGCATCCTCCACCGCCTCCGAGATGGCGATGCCAAGGCTCCCCGAGGAGTCAGGGTTCTTTGCCAGCACCGCCCGTCCGGAATTGGTGAGCGTGCTCGGACTCGGCAGGCATTCTGCCCCGTAGGCCCGCATCAGGCTTTTCCGACCGGGCTTCTGCTCATAGCTGACCCGCACCATGTAGACCCTGCACTCCATATCAAAGATGCTGGTCGCGAAGGCCAGCGACGAGCCCCACTGGCCGGCACCGGTCTCGGTGGCGATCCGCTCGACCCCTTCCTTCATGTTATAGTAGGCCTGGGGGACGGCCGTGTTGGGCTTGTGGCTGCCCGGAGGGCTTACCCCTTCCCATTTGTAATAGATCTTCGCCGGCGTTTTGAGATATTTTTCAAGGCGGTAGGCACGGTAGAGGGGGCTTGGTCTCCAGAGGGTCAGTATTTCGCGGACTTCCTCCGGGATATCGATGTAACGATCCCTGCTCATCTCCTGCCCGATCAGCTCCATCGGGAAGATGGGGGAGAGGTCTGCCGGGACGACGGGCTTTCCTGTCGCCGGGTGAAGCGGCGGATCGAGTGGTGTGATGAGATCTGCCTGGATATTGTACCATCTCTTCGGCATCTCATCCTCTTCGAGGAGGATCTTGGTCTGCATACCAGTACCATTAGTTTTGTGCAGATATATACGTTGTGGCACATTCATGGACATTGAAGTCCGCAAAAAAGTGGAAATTCCATTCGTACCTTTCATCCGGTTGCTCCTGAAATTTCAAGGAAATCCTTATATGAGGAGATGTGGTATCTCACTTGGAGTGATCCATAATGGTTGGCGAGATGCTAAAGATCACCACAGATGAACTTGACCGACTGATAAATGCAAATACTTTGATGGGAGACCCCATTGATGCAGGTGACAAGAGCATCATCCCGGTTGCCGATTTCGGGTTCGGGTTTGGTTCAGGAGAAGCAGGCGGGGCTGGAAAAGGCGAGGCCGGTGAAGGAAGCGGGCAGGGGGCAGGTGCCGGTGGAGGCGGCGGAGTGCACCCGGTCGCGATCATCATCATTCATAAGGATGTGAAGGGGCCGGAAGGCGTACAGGTGCTCTCACTCAAGAAGTCAAGCGCCATATCCGAGGTCATCAGCACCATCGGCGAAACCGTCCTGCCACAGGTGGTAGGGGCGATATCACGCCGTTTTGAGAAAACAGAAGACGAGGAGAGCGAAGAAAAAGAATCAGCTGAGAGCGAAGGATAGATCGGGCTTCAGGCTCATATTTCTATGCCGACATTCACTGCCATTCTCCTCCTTTTCATGCTTGCAGCAGCCTTTCTGCTGCTCCTTGCACTCTACCTCGTCCCCGTGGAGGTCATCGGGACGGTCGAGAGAAAAGAAAGGATGCGGAGCTGGCTTTCAGTCTCATGGGGAGTGCTTGCGCTCCGTTTTGTCCTTGATGAAGAGCAGAGTGTTGACCTTTATTTCGGGAAGCGGCGTCTTTTTCACCGTTTTATCGACAGGCCCTCCCGCAAAGGTGCCCCTGCGGTTGTGAAGGAAGAGGGAGCATCCCGGGTCCCGCTCTCGCAGCTCGTCGATGCGTGGCCCTCTCTCCAGAGGCTCTTCCTCCGAATTTTACGGTGCATCACCTTCAGGCGCCTCTCCTGCGACCTTCGCTTTGGGCTGGCGAATCCTGCCGATACCGGGATCCTGTACGGATACCTCTGGGCCCTCAAAGGGCTGCTTGCACCCCTCCCGAGGGTCCAGCTCTCCATGACCCCGGTATTTGACCGCAGTATGCTCGAGTGTTCGGGGACAGCCCATTTTGCGGTGCAAAGGCCGCTTATGGTGCTGGTGGGAGTGGCAGCCGCATTCACCCGGAGACCGGTGAGGAGACTCATGACAGGAGGAACGAGTGCATGAAGGTCACTACAGAGACGAAAATAGGGCCAGCCTGCATGATCGGGAGACGCACGATCCGGGTGGTGGAGAGATGGCAGGCCCTCGCAACAGGGCCAGGGATGTTCCTGACCGCGGTCCCGGTCGGGATCGAGGTGACGGAGGGAGAACACGAATACTACTATCCGCTGGAGGGTGCGCCCTGAGCGTGACCTTTCAGGAGGTCTTCCAACGGATAGTCGCGTAAGGGGACTCCCTGCGATAGAGGAAGGTGCCATCCACCGCCATGTTCTTCTCTTCGAGATACATCCGAATCACCTCTTTCTGGGATGCGTCACCTGCACCGAACCTGTGGGCAAAGAAAGAACAGGCTTCATTAAGCGAGATAAAACGGTAGGTCTTCCCGAGCATCCCCACCCGCACGTCGGCATAGATCCCCATCTGGTACAGCACGTTCCAGAGAATATTTGCCTTCGGGCCCAGGTAATACGGCATACCATGCAGCACGGGCCAGAGATCCTTTGCCATCTGCTCCCAGAGTGGCCCCTCTACGAATGTGATGAGAAAGATCTCACCGGCGGTCACTCTTACCATCTTCTCCACCGCCGCCTGAATATCCTCCATCACAAGGGAGAAGGACGCGAGAGTGATGTCATAGGTACCGGCAAGATCAGTATCGGGGTCGACTGCTTCCCAGGTCTTCTCCACCAGCCGGACAGAAAATCCCGCTTCGGCCACCCGCTCCCGGAGAACCTGCTGCATACCCGCCGCCGGCTCGACCGCCGTGATGATTGCTCCCCTCTCTGAGAGAGGGATGGTGAGGGTACCCGGACCAGAACCGATATCCAGGACCCGCGTACCCTCCCGGACAGGGAGGAGCGAGATCGTCTCCTGTACGCGTTGCCTGTACTCTTCGTCCACCTCAGTGTCATAGCGGCGCGCATCCTCTGTCCGCTCCCAGCGCGGGCCGATTCTGTGCACATGCGAGGCCTTGCTCCGCACCATCCTCGCTTTCCATACCTCTCCCCAGTCCACATTTTCGAGGTAAAGATCATCCTCACACATCATTGATCACCATCCACAGCCTTATTCATGGCGCAGCGCCTCGATGGGGTTGAGATTGGCGGCCTTCCATGCAGGATAGAGGCCGGACGAAAGGCTCGTCCCGATCCCAAAGAGCATTCCAAAGGGGATGTACACGAGGCTTGAAGGAACAAAGAGGTACGCGGTGCTCTGGAGCATGACGATCGATACCAGGTACCCTCCGAAAAAACTGAGTACCCCGCCTATCCCTGAGCCGATGAACCCGAGGAGGAATGCTTCGTAAAGGAATATCCGCATGATCTCGTGCCGGCGGGTGCCGATGCTCCGGATGATCCCGATCTCCCTGATGCGTTCGGTGACCGACATCATCTGCACGTTAAAGATACTCACTCCCGCCACGATGAGGGATATCCCTCCGATTGCGGTGGTGAATATGGAGATCTGGTTGAAGGCGCTGATGATCGTGTCGAGGACAGCCCGGGTATCGAGGACATCCACCTCCTGCTCTCTCCTGTTGAGCGCCGCCTTAATGCTCTCGCTGACCTTGTCTATCTCCTCGATATCCCGGACCTTGACGATGACCTGGTCATAGTTCTCCCTCTCATACGTGGATTCAAACCACCGGTCAGAGACCACGAGCGCCCGGTCCGGGTTGATGTCAAACCCGATGCCACGTTCTTCCAGTATGCCCACAATCCTGAGTGTCTCAGATCCGACGGTCACCCTGCTGCCTGCCTTCAGGTCGAAATCGCGGGCAAGTACGGCGCCTGCCATCGCATCCGAGGGGCCCCGCAGGTAGATCCCCTCTGTCTTCTCCAGCAGGGGGGGTACATCGTCTGGTGCCATCCCGTAGATCTGTGCAACGCCCTTCTCCCCCCCCACCTCTATCCGCTCGGCACTGACGTGGAGCGGGATGACCTGGTTTGCTCCCACCGCACGGACGATCTGCTGGACCTGCCGCTGGGTGATTATGTTCTCAGTGCTGACCGGGGGCCCTCCGCCAAACGAGGCATGGGGATAGACCACAATGGTGTCCCCCACCGTGGTGAGGGTCTCGGAGATGGAGAGGACGAGGCTGTTACCAAGGATGCCCATCGAGGCGATGGCAACGACCCCGATGACGATGCCGAGCACTGCCAGGAGCGAACGGAGCCAGTGAAGGCGGATATTCCGCTTTGCCACTTCGAAAAAGATCATTGGATCCTTCCGTCTACGATGTGCACGATGCGGTCAGTATAATCTGCCAGACGGGGATCGTGGGTGACCATGCAGATGGTCCTTCCCTGCTGGTTCACCTCAGAGAGGAGTTCCATGATCGTACTGCCGGTCTTGGTGTCAAGGTTCCCTGTCGGTTCGTCGCAGAGGAGGATCGCCGGATCGTTTACGAGCGCCCTCGCAATGGCCACACGCTGCTGCTGGCCGCCGGAGAGTTCACTTGGGGTGTGGGTTTGGAGGGATTTCTCGAGCCCGATTCGTCCCAGCAGTTCCTCCACGCGACCTTCATGATCGGGGTGGCGGTGCTTGAGGATGTAGGGGTATTCCACGTTCTCCTTTACGGTGAGCAGCGGGATGAGGTTGTACATCTGGAAGATGAAACCGAGCGAGTCCCTCCGAAGGTCCGTCAGCTCGTCATCACTCAGCATACTGATATTCTGCCCGTTGATGTATACTTCCCCCGAGGTGGGGACATCAAGGCACCCGATGATATTGAGGAGGGTGGACTTGCCCGACCCGCTCGGTCCCATGATGGTGATGAACTCGCCCTCCTCCACTTCCATCGAGACGTCGTCAAGCGCGACCACATCTTCGGAAGGCATCCGGTAGATCTTTGTCACATGGTCCAGCTTGATGACCGGAGATCCCTGGTTCACCATTCCACCTTCACTTCTTCTTCCAGGTGTAGACGATTAATCCGGCAACCACGACAACGACGATGGCAAGGAAACCGATCAGGAGGGGGCTGAGACCCTCTTTCTCTTCCCCGGCAACCGCAACATCGAGATCGATCATCAGTCTCTCTTCGAAACTGTTGCCGTCTTCATCCTTGTACCGGGTGATGAGCGGCACCTTCTCTCCTTTCGCTGCCTTGAACGTCACCTCAAAGCTCGAGAAGTCGTCGGTATCCAGCGACCCGACCACGTAGACCCTGTAGGGGTCGACCGGTTCTGCAGGCGCCCCGGCGGTGAGGAGGACCGAATTTGCCGAATCGAGCCCTGCATTTGTCACGTCGCCGGTAACCCGGTAATACCCCGTCTCTGGCTGGATCTCGATATTGTTGAGGATCGGCTCTGCTTTGATCTTCCCCCCGTTAAGAGGCACGGAGAGAGAGCGAGAGGTCTCATGGAGATTGATCCCGTTCCTGTACTGCACACGGAGCACCAGCGTCGACGAATGGCTGGCGCTGATCTCAAACGTGACCTCCTCTGACTGGTCAGGCGCAAGGTTCCCGATAAAATACCCGCTCTCGGTGACCTCGATTCCCTCGCCAGCGGCAGAGATGCTCACCCCGTTCACCGTGTTTTGCCGGGGATTACCCACCCCCACCGTGATGGTCTCTTTGGCCATCTCTGAAAACTCGTCCGGACGGCCGGCGATGATGACCTCAAGCTCTCTGCTCTCCACCCTGACCGGGATCCGGTGACGGAGACTGGATGCCTCCCTGAACTGGAGTTCAAATTTGGGATAGTAGATGCCGTCCGGCGTATCTGCCCGCACGGTAAAGGTGAACTGCATCCGGTTACCCGCGCCGATCGGGCCCAGGGAATCATAATTTGCACTCTCCTCCACCACGGTGATCTCATTATCGCGAAGGAGCGCCCGTGCGAGATTGACCGGGACCTCCCCGTTGTTCGTCACTTCCACCATGATCGTCCCGGTGTCCCCGCGGATGAACACTTCAGGATCGATCTTCACATCAGTCACCGTGACCTGGGCAGCAGCGCTTTCGCTGCCGGAGATCACGCCCTGTGCGGTTGCGATGCAGGAGATGGCACAGAGTGCCAGGATCAGGATAAATACTCTTTTTGCTTGCACAGTTTATACCCCCATCAGACCGTACAGGTTGTAGACCTGCAAGAAAATATACAGAACTGCCGGCACCCCTACGGTAATGACAGCATCTCTCAAGGTGAGTGCCCGTGCCTCCTTCACCCCGAATATCCAGAGGTTTGCGCTCCACAGGAAGAAAAGGATCCCGATCACAGAAATGACCAGCATGGTGGGGCCGGAGAGCAGTTCCCTCACCGCTTCTTCTATCAGGGCCGGGTCGCTCACGGGCGGGATCTGCAGGCCTGAAATATAGTCATAGAGTAGTGGGAGCGAGATGGCGCTTCCGATGATCTGGGGGAAAAAGCCATATCCCACAACCTGCAGTGTGCGGGTAAATTGGCCTTTTCCTCCAAATAAGAGGGAGATGACATGGAACACTCCGGCGAAGACAATCCAGAGGATGATGGTGATGATGACCGCCGTGAGCGCAGATATTGCGATGATCAGGGGTGATATACTGGAGGTTTCCTCGGGCATCATCTGGAGAAGAGGGCCGAGAGAGACGACAGAGGAGAGCCCGGCCAGCACTCCAAGTGCGAGCACGATCAGGCCCGGGCGGGTCAGGTCCACCTCTTCGCGTGCAAGCCCTGTAAAAAACTCCCGGGGGTCAAGGAGCAACAACCTCATTTTTGCCAGCATGGGTATCATAGATTAAGTCTGCCCCTTGCCACATAAGAGTATTGTACTGCAGTAATGTAAGATGGCCTGATTTTACGCCTTTTTGCCCTCACAGGGAGATGCCATTGCCGAATGTATCCTTCAGCCATTCACGGATCTCGTCCCGGACCCCCCTCAACCTGGCCAGGCGTTCCTGCTCTGACCTTGCAGGCAGGAGTGGATCGGGGAACTCCCTGTGCAGTAGGGAAGATGCCCCGGGGAGCGGGGGGCAGAGGTATTCGCAGGAGCAGAGGAAGACGATGACGTCAAATGATATATCGCGGAATTCTAAGATGTGTTTTGGCCGCTGGTTTGAGATGTCAATCCCGGCCTTCTGCATCACCAGCACCGTGTCCGGATCGACCCGTGAAGCAGGCTCAAAGCCCGCGCTGTAGGCCTCGTACCGATCACCCAGATCGTGCTTCAGCAGTCCTTCGGCTATCTGCGATCGGCCGGCATTCCGGTTGCAGACAAACAGGACCCGCTTCCTCATCGATCCTCCTCCCCGATATCATCGAGCGCATCCCTGAT
>JAVVFN010000061.1:0-8094 GCA_032250645.1 Methanomicrobiaceae archaeon
GTGGGAGGGAGATAGGGCGGGGTCCAGTTGGGAGGTATCGTCGGAGCCGTGGTCGGCGGGGTGGTCAGGGGCGGCGTGGGCACGACGACCGGGTTCTGGGTCGGGGTCGGGAGCGTGGGGGAGACGGTGGGTGCGCCCGTGGTGTTCAGTCCGTTTTCCGTTCCGCTGTTGGTGGTGCAGCCGGCGACAAGCAGGCAGGCAAGGATCAGAAGTGTGCCGAGTGGGCGGAGATGCATGAGGAGTGATACGGAAGGGAAATTCTTAAGGATTGCCGTCCCCTGCGGTCTTGGGGAGAAGAGATTCTTTTTTGCTCGGAGACAGGACCGTCATCACTCCCTCCCTCCCTGCACCCGTTTGACCGCCATGATCTCCGGCAGGTTCCACCCGCCCAGCAGCTCCACAATCGCCTGGACATAGGGCTCCTGCCGGGTCATGCTGGGGGACGACCGGGGATCGTCACGCCTCCCTTTCCGTCCCATCCCCGCGTGCCCGGTCGCGATGAAGTGCAAAAAATCCTCCTTCGGGAGGTTCCAGGTGCAGTTGACCTTTAGACGGACGAAGTCCGGCCTCTTCGGATGAGGGAAGAGTACAGCCCTGGTCCCGGGGAGGGTGACCGGGACTCCGTCCTTCGACCTCGCGAGATCGACTACCTTCTGCCAGAGGGCATTACAGGCCACATCCACCACCGGGCATGACCGGCAGAAACGGTTGGACGGCGGATGGCCATCACCGGCGAAAAAGCGGCAGAAGGAAAGGTCCATGGGCTGAAATGGATCCCGGACGTTCAAAAGGGTGCCGGGCCATGCAGCTCGTCTGCCACATCCTCGAGCGATAGCCGCACCAGCGCTTCACGGGTCGGGACTCCGGTCTTTGGGTCGCAGCCGTGCAGGAGGTAGGAGGAGGTGAGCAGTTCCTCGTGGCGGAGGCGGTCTTTCCGGCCTTCACTCGTGGCTGCCACCTCCGGGCGCTGGGGCATGCGATCGTCTGCCCGGCGCATCCCCTGCCTCGCATTGAAGGCCATCTCCTGCAGGTAAATCCGGTCAAGAGCCATTTCCAGTTCTGTAGGGGTGAACGAAACGCCGGTTGCCGCACGGACGAGAAGGATCACCCCGTCCCATAAGGGGTACTCCATGACCAGGGGCACTGACATGCGCCAGCTGTTCACCGCACCCTTGCACCGCCCGAGCGCATCTGCAAGCGTGGTCGCCCGCTCCCCGGCACGGAGTGCTCCTGCCGGGTCGGGTGGGATGTGACCGAGCCGCCGCAGCTCCCGGAAGACCCCTTCCTCGTTCTCCCCGCTCGCCCAGGTCCTTCCCCTGAGATGGTCGGCGCCCCGGGTGGAAGTGGCGTGGGCAAGGCTGTAGATCCCTGCCGGGTAGACCCCGCGACTGACTCCTTTGACATCAAAGCACCATGCCGCTGCCTCGCCCCCGAGCGCCCGGGCCAACCCGCCCATCCCTTCCGCAAGGAGGTCCCCAAATCCCCTCCGTTCTGCAACCATCGCAATGAGCTCCTTCTGGGCCTCCGCATCCTCCCATGCGAGCGGGATGCCCCCGGTATCCTCGAGGGTGAGGATCCCCTGCTCGAAGAGCTCCTTGGCAAAGGCGATCACGCTCCCCAGGCCGATCACGTCCATGCCCATGCGATCGGCAAAATTCGACATCTCCATGATGGCCACCGGGTCGAGGATCCCGCTGTTGATCCCGAGCCACTGGATCGCCTCGTACTCGAGCCCCTCCCCGGTCTCGCCCGCCTGCGGACCGGATGGGATCCGGATGGCGTTCTTGCACCGGACCGGGCAGCCGTGGCACCCCCTCCTGCCGACCTCAAACTCCTTCCATGCCGCTGCCCGGAGGCTGTCCGGCAGATCGTCACCCGTCCACCGCGCCTGGCTGTTCCGGTATGCCGGCCCCCAGTCCTCGACCCCGATAAGGGATCCGTGGACGCTAACCCGGTCGCGGAAGAAGGGATCGTGCAGGAATATCTCCCGGTCCCTCTTTGCCAGGTCCCGGAACTCTTCCGGGCGGGCGAGAGCGATCTTCCCGCTTCCCCGCACCGCGATGGCTTTCAGGTTCTTTGATCCGGCCACCGCACCGCTTCCGGGGGCGGCCGATGCGTATTTGTCGATGATGGTGGTGGCGAACCGCACCCGCCGCTCGCCGGCAGGGCCGGTGCAGGCAACGCTGGTCTTCTCTCCGAGCTCCTCCGCCAGGAGGTCGGTTGTCTCCCAGGTGTCACGACCCCACAGAAAGGAGGCATCCTCTATCCGGACCTCATCGTCATCGATCCACAGGAAGCATGGGCGAGGGGACCGGCCGGTGATCACCAGCTGGTCATACCCCGCCCGCTTGAGCTGCCAGGCAAACTCTCCTCCCCCGCTCCCGTCCCCGAGAATGCCGGAAAGCGGGGAGAGGGTGCTGACAGAGAGCCGCCCGGTCAGTGCGAGCGGGGTCCCGGCGAGCATCCCGGGGGCGTAGCAGAGCACGTTCTCCGGGCCAAGGGGATTGCACCCGGGAGGGACCCTCTCCCAGAGGACGCGTGAATTAAACCCCCTTCCTCCAAGGAAAGACCGGGCAAAGCCGGGGTCCAGGGGCTGGCGGGTGAGAGAGCCGGTGGAGAGATCAACTGAAAGGACCGTCCCGCTCCACCCGTTCATATCTACGAACATCTCCCGCCGGGCCCATAAACCTAATTCCTGCAGGACGGTCAGACAAAAAAAGTTATTCCCCGGTTTCAGCTTCCCCGTTTGCGAACTTCGCGAGCTCTATCTCCCTGAGTTCCTTTCTGCGGATCTTGCCGGAGATGGTCTTGGGGAGCTCGGTCACGAACTCGATGGCCCGCGGGTACTTGTAGGGGGCGGTGACGCTTTTTACATGGTTCTGCAGCTCACGGACCAGCTTCTCCGAGGGCTCGTAGCCGGGTGCGAGCACCACGAAGGCCTTGACGATCAGGCCCCTGATGATGTCCGGCGAGCCGACCACGGCGGCCTCCTGCACGGCGTCGTGCTCGAGGAGAGCGCTCTCGACCTCGAAGGGCCCGATGCGGTAGCCCGACGCCTTGATCACGTCGTCGTCGCGGCCGATGAACCAGATATACCCGTCCTCGTCCATCCAGGCCTTGTCCCCGGTATAGTAGAAGCCGTCCCGGAAGACGCGTGCGTTTTCCTCCTCGTTGTCGAGGTACCCGTCAAAGAGGCCGGGAGGGCGGGGGTCGAGCCTGATCGCGATCAGTCCCTCCTCGTGCGGGCGGACCGGCTGGCCATGCTCGTCGTGGAGCTGGATGGTCCATCCGGGTGAGGGGCGGCCCATGGACCCGTACTTCGGCTTCATGCACGGGAAGGTGCCCACGCAGAGCACGGTCTCGGTCTGGCCGTAGCCCTCGTGGATGTCAAGGCCGGTCTGCTCCTTCCATTCCTTGATCACCTCCGGGTTGAGGGGCTCGCCGGCGCTGGTGCAGTGCCGCAGTTCCGCAAAATCATACTTCTCGAGGTCTGCGAGGATGAGCATCCGGTAGATGGTGGGCGGGGCGCAGAAGGTGGTGATGCCGTACTTCTCCATCAGCGGGAGGATCTCGGTGGCATTGAACCTCCCCCGCACGTCGTAGACGAAGATGGCGGACCCCTCGATCCACTGGCCGTACATCTTCCCCCATGCGCTCTTGGCCCAGCCGGTGTCAGAGAGGGTGAGATGCAGGTCGGTTGCCGAAAGATCGTGCCAGAAACGGGCGGTGACGATATGGCCAAGGGGGTAGGCATGGTTGTGGACCACCATCTTCGCCTCTCCGGTGGTCCCGGAGGTGAAGAAGATGACGAGGGGGTCGGTGGACCTGGTCTTCTTCAGGCCGCCGAGGTTCGCGATCCGGCTCAAGACCGGTGCGGGGTAGTCCAGCTCGACCGGGTAGCTGATCCATCCCTGCCGCTCCCCGTCCACAATGACGCGGGTCACGAGGGACGGGCAGTCCTCGAAGATGGCGTCCACCTTCGGGGCGTTCTCCGCATCGGTGATGACCGCCTTGATATCAGCCGCCTCGATGCGGTACTTGAGGTCCTTCTCGGTGAGCATGGTGGGGGCGGGGCAGTAGACGATCCCGAGCTTGATCAACCCGATGGTGAAGATCCACCACTCCGGGACACGCGGGAGCATGACCAGCACCCGTTCTCCCTTCTTGGGTCCGTACTTGAGGAAGATGTTTGCGACCTGGCTTGAGAGGCGCGATAAGTCCCAGAAGGTGAACTTCTTCTCCACGCCCTGCTGGTTCACCCAGACCATGGCCAGCTTGTTCCGGTCGGCCTCCGCCCACCGATCGATGACATCGAACCCGAAGTTGAAATACTCGGGGACCTCGATGCAGAAGTCTGCGCAGGTCTCTTCATACCCGGCCATCGCACTACTTCCCTGGCCCGGTGCACCGGGCGAGCAGGCGCCGGCCGCGAGAGGGAGGGGATCGGAGAGGCACCCGGTGCAGACCTCGTTTATCCATTCAGAGCGCGAGATTCCCTGTGATCTGCATACCCTGTCGATCTTTTCCGTGAGCATGTCATCCATCGTGATGGAATAACGAACCATGCCTTAATCGTTGGCGGTGCAGTCACATGAGTGTTTCTTTTCCGGCGCAAAAGAAGGGTTATCCCCGGGAAAGGGTGCGATCCCGTTCCTGCTTCCGGAGATCGGCGCGCCTGATCTTGCCCGAGAGGGTCTTGGGGAGATCGGCCACAAACTCGATCGCCCGCGGGTACTTGTAGGGTGCGGTGGTCCTCTGGACGTGCCGCTGGAGATCCCGCACCAGCGGCTCCGAGGGAGCAACGCCGTCATTGAGCACCACGAAAGCCTTGACGATCAGGCCCCGGATCGGGTCGGGCGAGCCCACCACTGCCGATTCCTTCACCGCGGGGTGCTCGAGAAGGGCGCTCTCGACCTCGAAGGGCCCGATGCGGTAGCCTGAGCTCTTGATGACGTCGTCGTCCCTCCCCACGAACCAGTAGTAGCCGTCCTTATCCCTGAACGCCTTGTCCCCGGTATAGTAGCACCCGTTCCGGAAGGCATCCCGGTTCGCCTGCTCGTTCTCGAGGTACTCCACAAAGAGGCCGGGAGGGCGGGGGTCGAGCCTGATCGCGATCAGCCCCTCCTCGAAGTCCGCCACCGCTGCTCCCTCCTCGTCGTGGAGCTCGATAGTCCATCCGGGCGAGGGGACCCCCATCGAGCCAGGGCGGGTCTCTGTCCACGGGAAGTGGGCGATGCAGCAGACCGTCTCGGTCTGGCCGTAGCCCTCGTGGATGGAGAGGCCCGTCCCCTCCTTCCAGACGCGGATCACCTCCGGGTTTAAGGGTTCTCCGGCGCTCACGCACCGCCGCAGCTCGCGGAGGTCGAACTTGTCAAGGTCTGCGAGGATGAGCATCCGGTAGATGGTGGGCGGGGCGCAGAAGGTGGTCACCTCGTACTTCTCGAGCAGGGGGAGGATCTCGGTGGCATTGAACTTGCCCCTGATGTCGTAGACGAAGATGCAGGCGCCGGCAATCCACTGGCCGAAGATCTTTCCCCAGGCGCATTTCGCCCACCCGGTATCAGAGACGGTGAAGTGGAGGTCGTGCGGGCCGACGTCCTGCCAGAGCGATGCGGTGACCACGTGCCCGAGGGGATAGCTCTGGTCGTGCAGGACCATCTTCGCATTACCGGTGGTGCCAGAGGTGAAGTAGATGAGCAATGGATCGCTCGCACGGGTCCTCCGCGAATCGGGCGTGCTCACCGAGCGGTGCGAGACCGGGGCAGGGTAGAGGAGCTCGTAGGGGTAACCGGCCCAGCCCTCCCTTGTCCCGTCCACCAGGAACCGTGTCCTGAGTGCAGGGCAGTCATCGGCCACCTCCTCGATCTTTGGTGCGTTCTCGCAGTCGGTGATCACCATCCGGAACCGGCCGGCATTGAGCCGGTACTTGAGGTCCTTTTCGGTGAGCATGGTCGGGCACGGGCAGACCACGGCCCCGAGCTTGATGAGGGCGATGGTGAAGATCCACCACTCCGGGACACGCGGGAGCATGACCAGCACGCGGTCGCCCTTGGTGATCCCGTACTTGAGCAGGATGTTCGCCGCCTGGTTGGAGAGGTTTTTTAAGTCACGGAACGTGTATTTCTTCTCTCCTCCCCCGGGGCCCAACCAGATCATGGCCATCTTGTTCCTGTCCTTCTCTGCCCAGTCGTCGATGACGTCAAAGCCGAAGTTGTAGTATTCCGGCACCTCAATGGAAGGGATATCCGGAACGGGAATCGTGCGCTCTGCCATACAATCCGGCATACAGGTTGGCGCCGGGCCCTGAAAAAATGCTCGGCGCCGGGCCGTTTTTCCCCATCGGGTAGTATTATCGTCCGGGGGATGCTAATGAAGGAAACTGATGGATGAGAGCAGGTATGCCTCCCTGAAGATCGAGAATATCGTTGCTTCTGGGGTGATTGCGCATTCAATCGACCTCGAATCCGTTGCCGAGAGGATCGGGAACTGCGATCTGAACCGCAAACGATTCCCCGGAGCGGTGCTCCGCATCGAGGAGCCGAAGGTGGCATCGCTCATCTTCTCCTCCGGGAAGGTGGTGCTCACCGGGCTGCGCAAAAAGGAGGATGTTGCCGAGGCGATCAGGGTCATCAGCTCATCGCTCCGCGGAGCGGGGGCCGAAATCCTCCCCCACCCCGAGATCGCCATCACCAATATCGTCTGTTCCTACGATTTCGGCACCACCATCAACCTCAACAGGGTGGTGATGACGCTTGATCTCGAGAATATCGAGTTCGAGCCCGAGCAGTTTCCGGGACTCGTGTACCGCATCTCAGACCCCCGCATCGTCGCCCTGCTCTTCTCGTCCGGAAAGATCATCCTCACCGGCGGAAAGACGATGGCGGACGTGAGACGTGCCCTCGACATCCTTGCGCAGCGGATCGGGGGGATTATCTAAGCCTACCAGAACCGGTGCGTGCGGACGTAATTGCGCTCTGCCTTGATGATCTCACGGTAGAACGCGTCCCCCTCCTGCTGGGTGGCGAGGATCCGTGAGGCCGCCTCCGGCCCCACCCCGCGTGCCGAGAGCGCGATGACCGCCTTCTTCCCGCTTGAGAGGACGATGTTGGCATTTCGGAGGAGCCGGCCCTCAAGCCTGCGCTCGTCCTCGCTCATGCTCCGCCGCCTCTTCTTCATCTGGGGGATGCATTCCTCCTCCCAGGGCTTGAGGGCGGCGATGAGCCCGGCGCCGCACTTCGGGCACCGCGGCCGGTCCGGGACCCGGGCCACGTCGGTCCTCTGTTTCCAGTCCCGGCAATGCATGCAGAAGAGGACGACATGGTCGCGGTCCAGCCGCTGCCGTATGGCGGAGATGATCGCCTGGTCGGCGGTGGGCGGCGGGATCATGTCCCTGCTCGAAAAGAGGCCTTCCCGCCCGAAGGGGGAGAGTCTGCCGGTCTTTACCTTTACCATTCCTCCGCGGATCTCTCTGATCACGGTCTCTGCGCCGGCGACGTCCATGTACTGGGTGTAGAGCTCGCGGTATGCCTCCTTCTCCACCACCGTCCCCTCGAACCGGTCCAGGAGCCGGTGGATGCTGATCCGTTCGTAGTCGGCGTCCGCGTCGATGGCGCCGAACTTCTTTGCGATCTGGACGAGCTTCCACTTGTAGAGCGCGGTCCTCCGGAGGGCGATGTCGAGGATGCCCCGGATATGCCCGGGCTCGATCGTCGTGAGCACCTCCGCAAGGTCGGAGGTGCGGGCCCGGGCCGGGAGCCGGAAGAAGACCCGGTAGGCCGAGACCTCGATCCCCACCGTGGTCCCGAGCCGGGCGGAGAGGAGAATGGAGATAGTGCGGGCGAGGGTCTCGTTCACCCGGTGGCCCGCGCAGCAGTTGAGCACCACCCCCTCGTCGGCCGTCTCGATGGTGACCAGCCGATCGGAGGGGAGGGCGGGGTCGGCGGCCCGGCCGAGGAACGATGCCGCATAGGAGAGGCCTTCTGCGTCCACCGGGTAGGCGCCGAAATCACCGGTACGCCGCAGCGCCCCCACCTCGCGGGCCACGGCGAAGGGAACCGGGATCTGCTCCCCTTCCCATGACGGGACCTCCCCGCG
>JAVVFN010000062.1:0-8011 GCA_032250645.1 Methanomicrobiaceae archaeon
CGGCGCAGAACGCGCTCTTCTCCGCCATCGCCCCGGGCTACGCCTATACCGGGACCGTATACCGTGAGATCGGCATGCAAAACTCGGACTTCGGGGGGATGGAGAACGTGGGCAACACCACCATCTCCACCAACCGCATCATGCCCTTCGACCAGATGACCGATGCAGCCTTCGAGTACATGGCCCTTGTCAAGGTGCACGAGTTCTACCACAACCTGAACGGGTCCGAGGTCACCGGAAGGAGCCCGTTCGAGATCTGGCTCAACGAGGCGGTGACCGTCCATATTGAACGGCAGTTCCATGCCTTTCATTTCGGGGAGCCGTACAGCAGGCTCAAGACCGTCCTTACGCTCCTCTCACCCGACGGCGGCACCCTGATGCATGACCGCGGCGCAGGTTCCATGCCGATCGAGCCCGACGGGTTCAATGACCCCAATGAACTGATCACCTCGGTGACCTATGTCAAGGCGCCCGAGTTCGTGCGCATGATAGAGACGCTGATGGGGAAAGAGCGGTTCAGCGCAGCCCTCTCCCGCTACCACTCTGTTTTCCGCCATAAGAACGCGTCCCGGGCGGACTGGATCGCCTGCATGGAGGAGGAATCGGGGCAGGACTTCTCGACCATGGCCGACCAGTGGCTCACGCAGACCGGATACCCTGATATCGAGGTTTCGGGCGGGTACTCGCCGGCCCAGAAGCGCCACACCCTCCGCCTCCGCCAGAAGGCCGGGTCCGGCCCCTCCGTCTGGCAGTTCCCGTTCGTGGTGGCGCTGGTGGATGCCCAAGGGCGGGATATTGCGGAGAGATGCCTCCGGGTCGCCGACCGGGAGGTCGAAGCGGTCTTTGAGGGCGTCCCGGAACCTGCATACCTCTCCCTCAACCGCGGGTACTCCGCCTACGGGAAGGTGCATCATGACGCCACAGAGAGAGAACTGCAGCTCCAGGTCCGCACCGACCCTGACCTCATCAACCGGTACCTCGCGTTCTACCGGCTGCTCGATCGCGAGAAGCTCCGGCTGCTCCGGGATGCTGCTGCAGAGGTGCGCGATGGGATCACCGACCTCCTCGTCTCGCTTCTCGAGGACGATGCGCTGATGACGCAGGCAGGAGGACAGTTTCTCACCATCTTCGAGTCAGTGGAGGACCCGCTCTTTGCCCATCATTACGGCGCACTTTACGGGGCGCGCCAAAAGATCCTGGCGGCCGCTGCAGGCCGGCACAGGGACCGCCTTCTTGCCGTGTATCGCCGGTATTCAGGAGAGGGACCGGTGCGAGACCTTGCCGGCAGGATCCGGGCGATCAGGAAACGGCAGGTGAAGAATGCAGCGCTGGGAATCCTCGCCGCGAGCGATACCCCGGATCTCCATGAGCTGCTGCGGCGCCAGTACCATGAGGCAGAGAATGCGCAGGACCGTATCATCGCCTTCACCCACGTTCTCAGGAGCTCGGCCCCCGAACGCCGCGCCATCCTCGACCACTTCGGGGCAGAGTCGCGTGCCCACCCGGTCGCGTGGGAGACTTTCCTCTCTGCCGTGGCGCAGAACAGCAGCACCGATACGGTTGCCATCCTCCGCAGCATCGAGCGGTCGCCCGCCTTCAGGATCGAGCAGGCAAACGACCAGCGTGCACTCTTTGTCCGTTTTGCCCAGAACAAAAAGATCTCGCTGGAGACCGAAGAAGGGCGGGAGTATCTCGGGGAGATCCTTGGAAGGCTGGCGCAGGTGAACGAGTTCAGCACGGTCAATGCACTCTCGGTGCTCGGATATATCGATAAGATGGAGCAGGAGCACCAGGTCCCCCTGGTAGGCCTTCTTGTCCGCCTGATACGCTCTCTTGATGCGGCCCGCACCCCCAGCGTCTCCAATACCGCACGCAGGCTGCTGGGTGGAGCGCCGCGGGCGGTGAAACGGTACGAGGAGGAGAGGGGGGAATCTCTCGCCGATCTCCTTCCCGCCTAGAATCCGAAGAGTTCGATCCCGTAGAGGACCGCCACGATGAGGATCGCTGCCGGGAGGACCACGATCCAGGGATTCACTCCCAGGCGCTCCGGTATGGTCTGGTACGCAAACTCCCCCCGGGTAAGCACGGCCCGCTCGAGCCACGGGTAGAGGGAAGCAAAGAGCCCGGCACCGATGAGGATTCCCACGGCCCCGCCGAAGAGGGCGTCAAGGGACCCCTGCCCGATCGCCCCGGAGACGGTCCCCGGGCAGTAGCCGAGGATGGCAAACCCCATCCCGAAGATGATCCCGCCGACGATCGTGGACCCGAACGAACCGGGTTTCGGGTGCATTCCCACCATACCCCTGCTGTACATCAGGTGAATGCCGAGCATCCCGACGACCACCGCAGAGAGCATCACCTTCACGACCGTGAAGTCCTCCAGCAGGAGCTGGCCGAGGATCACGTTGTACCGGGTCACCCCGCCGGTCTGGAGAAAGAAGCCGAAGGCGATCCCCATCAGGAGGCCGAGGACGAGCTGCGCGGACGGATTTTTGAGCAGGCGGTCGCGTGGTGCACTTCCCATGTCTAGAACCTCCCGTAGATCAGCAGCGCGGTCGCGATCCCGCTTATAAAGAAGATGATCACCGCGATCCAGCTGGAGACCGCCAGCTGGAGCGTGCCCGAGATCCCGTGCCCGCTGGTACATCCCCCTGCCCAGCGTGCGCCAAGACCCATCAGGACGCCACCAGTGAGGGCGACTGCGAGGCGGAGAACGATATCGGTTCCGAATGCACCGGCAAAGGTGGAAGGCACCCATTCGAAGGCAAACTCACCTGCCAGCGTGGCAGAGATGAACGAGCCAATGACGATCCCTGCCACCAGCATCCACTCCCAGTCGATGACCGGGGGAAACTTCCTGTAGTAGGCCTTCTCCGTGACGCGTCTCCCCCGGAAGAGCCGCTCGATCATACCGCTGGTCCGGGCGAAGGCGGAAGAACAGCCGAGCGGGCGGTCCGAGAGGTAGAACGCAAACCAGCTTAAGACCCCGATCCCGGCGCCTGCAAGATAAGGGGTGATCTCCATCTCATCACCTGTACCCTGCCGCGGTATAGCCGGTAATACCGCCTGCCGCGTTGTAGACATCCACAAATCCTTTCTGCTTGAGGATGCTGCTCGCAAGACTGGAACGGTGGCCGCTGCGGCACATCACAATGGTTGGGAGTGCCGGGTCGAGTTCGGTGTACCTGCTCCGGAGGTCCATCACCATGATATTGATGGCGCCCTCCACGTGACCCTCCGCGTACTCGTCCTTTGAGCGCACGTCCACCAGAACGACCTCTTCCCGTTTCAGCATCTCGTGGGTCTCATCCGGCGAGAGCTGGTGGACATGGTCGACGGCATAGCCGGCGGTCACCCACGAGTGGGTCCCCCCATCGAGGTACCCCACGGTGTGATCGAGCCCCACCCGCCGGAGCATGACCGCCGCCTCCTGCGCCTGGGACGGGCTGTCGGTCACGAGGAGGATCTCCTTGTCAGGCGGGAGTGCCCATCCGGCGAAGGTCGAGAAGTTTCCTGCAATATCGATGTGCCAGCTGCCAGGGACATGCATGCCGCCGAAGGTGGCATAGTTGCGGATGGAGAGCACGATGGTATCGCTGCTCTCTGCCTTTGCGGCGAATTCCCGGGGCTTGTGCGGGACGATCTTCGGAAGGGTGCGGACGAGGGCAGGGCCCTGGCGGTTGATATCGCTGCACCGGCTGAAATGGTCGGGGGCCGGCGGCATATCATGGGTCATCACCCGGATGAACTCCTCCTCGTCCCTGATCTGGAGCGCAGGGTTGTGCCTTCTTTCGTATCCGATGGTGGACCATCGCATCGCCCCCATCGCCTTCCCGCAGAGCGAACCTGCCCCGTGGGCCGGGAAGACCATACAGGCATCGGGGAGGAGCATCAGCTTGTCGTGAAGGCTGTGGAAGAGCTGGGATGCAAGTTCCTCGGCACGTCCGGGAAAGAGGTCCGGCCGTCCTACATCCCCCACAAAGAGGCAGTCCCCCGTGAACGCGGCGGCCGGCTCATCCCCCCGGGATCTGTCCGTCACCACGAAGGTCACGTTGTCCGGTGTATGTCCGAAGGTCTCGAGGACTGAGAAGTCCATGCCTTCGAGGGAGAAACGTGTCCCTTCATAGACAGGGATGTGGTCGAACCGGCAGCCGCCGGCTCTGGGAGCGAAGATCTTCGCACCGGTCTGTTCGGCGAGGTCAACGTGACCTGAGACAAAGTCGGCGTGCAGGTGCGTCTCGAGGATGTGGGTGATCTTCAGGTTCAGGTCGCGTGCCGCCTCGATGTAACGCTCCACGTCCCGTGCAGGGTCTACGATCGCGCACGTCTCGTCTCCCCCTACCAGATATGAGCTGTGGGCGATCCCCTTGATGAAAAACTGCTGGATGAACATTTCTCTCTCCTTAAAGGTGCTGTATGTGCACCATTTGAGAAAAAAGTATAAAAAACCAATCTCGATTTACCCCGGTCAGACCATCCCGGGGAAGAGGAGATAGATGCTGACCACGGCGACAAGGATGAAGAGGACGGTCATGATCCCCCCTGCCTTCAGGTAGTCGCTGTTCTGGTACCCCCCCGGAGACATCAGGAACGCGTTGACCTGGTGGGTGGGGAGCACAAAGGAGTTTGAGGCGCATACCCCCACCAGGAGCGCGAGCCCCCGGGGATCGATGCCGGCGCCGGGGCCGAGGATGAGCACGAGGGGGACCAGGATGACCGGGGCTGCAACATTGGACATAAAAAGGGTGAAGAAGGTGGTGAGCACCGCAATCCCGGTCATGATCACCAGGGGATGGCTCCCTCCGAGAGATAGAAGGAGGTTGTCTGCAATGAAGGCGGCCGCTCCGCTGCTCTCCATGGCAAAGCCGAGCGGGATGAGCCCTGCGAGGAGGAACACGGTCCTCCAGTCGATGGCGCGGTAGGCTTCATCGATGGTGATCACGCCGGTCAGTACCATCGCGATGGCCCCGCTCAACAGGCCCAGCGAGATCTGGACCCCGGTGAGCGTGAGCAGGATCCCGCCCAAAAAACAGAGGACTGCGATCGGGGCCTTCGATTTCCTGAGCGCCTCTCCTTCCACCGGCGCAAAGAGCATGAAGCTCGGGTCCTGCGCAATAGCCCTGATTCGTCTCCACGGCCCGTAGATGAGGATGATATCGCCGGGGTTCAGGACATGATCTGAGAAATCCTCGCGCATCTCCCCCTCCCTGCCGAGGAGAACCACCGGTTCGACGCCATAGTTCTTCCTGAAGGCGAGGTCACGGAGGGACTTCCCCGCTGCCGGGGCCCTCGGCCTGACTACAATCTCGGTAAACCCGGCCTCTTCGACCCCCAGTTTCTCCATGATCTCGTCATCGGTGACCAGTTCAAGATCGTAGAACCGGACAAAATACTGCATGTCCGCATCAGTACCAAAGAGCGCCATGATCTGGCTGGCTGTGAGTGTGGTATGCCGCCATGGCGCATAGAGGATGTCCTCGTCCTCCACGATGGCCACGAGATAGAGATGGAACTGCTCGCGGAGCGAGAGCTCTTCCCTTTCCCTGCCGGCGATCGGGCTTCCTTCAGGGATACGGCAGAGGTGGATGCGGGACGGGAGCTCCCAGGACTTGATGACGCGTGCCTGGGAACTCCATCTGCCCCCTTCCTCTTCCTTTACAGGAAGCAGAAGTCCCCCGAAAAAATGGAAGTACAGGATCCCCATTCCCAAAAGTGCTAAACCGATGGGAGTGACGGAAAAAAGCCCGAACGGCTCAAGATCTCCCTGCCGCATGAGGTCGTTTAAGATGATGAGAGGGCTTGATCCCACCATGCTGAGGCACCCCCCGAGGATAGCGGCAAACCCCATGGGCATGAGGAGCCGGGACGAGGAGATGCCGGTCCGCCGGGATATCCGCAGCATCGCAGGAAGGAAGAGTGCCGCAGAGCCGATATTCTGCATAAAGGCAGAGAGGACCCCTACCACGACGGAGACGGTGCCGCGCAGCCTTTTTTCGTTTGAGCCCGCCACTTCCACGATCGAGCGGGCCAGACGGTTCATGATGCCGGTACGCTCGATGCCATACCCGAGGATCATCACCGAGATCACCGAGATGACTGCATTGCTCGCAAAGCCAGAGAATGCCTGGAGCGGCGTTACGAGCCCCAGCCAGGCCAGCGAGAGCATGATGATGACGGCGACGATATCCACCCTGAACCGTTCGGTAACAAAGAGCACGATTGCGCCCAGGAGCACGAGCAGCACGAGGATGATCTGCATCTCCATCTGATCACACTTCACCGGTCAGTCATGCGGTGATCCTTTCTTCTCACTTGCGCTCCGGATTACATAGATGTTGTTTCCCAATGGATGCCATTTCTCTCCTGTGAAGGCATGTTTTCAGCGTTGCATTACTGGCGGGAGGGAGCCCCTTTCCTGATTCCAGGGCCACTCCCGCGAAAGGATGTCCATAAATGCGAATGATCGCAGGAATCCGTTCAGGGGGATTATCCTCTCCGGGGGCCGGGGGCGGAGCCCTCGTCAGGGGCTCAACGGATGGGTTCTACAGGGAGGAATTGCACCTCAAACCGCGAGAAGATAGTCGCCTTGATCGAAATCAGGTGTACGATTTCATGGATCCTGCTAAGGGGAAGTTATCCTCTCCCGGGGCCGGGGGCGGAGCCCCTGTCAGGGGCCAGTTGCTGACCGGGAGGGATTGCACCCCTGCCGGACTCTCCCCGCAATAAGATAGATGCCTTGAGCGGAATCAAGCGATCGATTTCATAGGAGAGAATTGTTTATCCCTCCGGGGTCGAGCCATCGAAACTTATTTGGCATCATTTTCAGATAGAGTAGAAACTGCCAACATTGGGAGGAAAGAGATATGCCAGAATTTGGAACTGCGTTCTCCGGGCTTTCACTTGACCGGAAGGTGACACACGCCGAACTCGTACGTGGAATCCGTTTCATGATCGCCGCGGAATACGAGGCGGTGCAGCTATACGTCCAGCTTGCGGAGGCGACGGACAACAAGCTTGCAAAGGAGGTCCTTCTTGATATCGCCGACGAGGAGAAGGTGCATGCAGGCGAATTTCTCCGGCTCCTCAAGGAACTTGAGCCAGAGGAGTATACCCATTACGACGAGGGCGCAGAAGAGGTCGAAGCCGAGATCAAGAAACTGAAGGGCTAGGCAGGGCTCGTCATCACCTGCCCTGCCCCTGCAGGTCGTTTATCTCCTGGAACCTTCGAATCGAGAGGTCGAGGTAGCCGCGGTCCTGTTCGATGCCGATGAACTTTCGCTTCAGGCTATAGGCGGCAAGGCCTGTGGTGGAGCTCCCGGAGAAGGGATCGAGCACCACGTCACCAGGCCTCGTGCAGGCCATCAGCACCCGGGAGAGAAGGGCGAGTGGTTTCTGGGTGGGGTGCCTGCCCTGCGACTTCTCTCCCGGCGGGGTGGACGGGATCTTCCATACAGAGCGCATCTGTCGCCCTTCCTGCTTTATAGAATCAATGCGGTGCCATTCACCATTTTTCATCTCATCGTAATTGAAGAGGTGCTTCTCCCCCGGGTTCTTCTTGGCCCAGAGCAGTGTCTCGTGACTCGCGGTGAAGTAACGCGTGGAGAGGTTGGGCGGGGCATTGGGTTTGAACCAGCAGATATCGTTGAGGATATGGTACCCCGCACGGAGAAGGGCATAACCGCAGGAATAGATGGAGTGGTAGGTCCCGCTGATCCATATGGTGCCGTTCTCCTTCAGGATTCTCCGGCAGCGCGTGATCCAGTCGAGATGAAATGCGAAGTCGTCGCACACCCCCCTGCTCGCATCCCACTCGCCCTTGTCCACCGGGGCGCGTCTCCCCGAGTGACAGGTAAACCCTCCATTCGAGAGGTTGTAGGGCGGGTCGGCAAAGATGACATCTACGGAGCCATCAGGGAGAGAGTCGAGGACTTTCGCGCAGTCTGCATGATAGAGGACGAACCCGTCGCGGGCAAAATACGGCGCGATCTTGAGGGAGGGTTCCATCCTCCAC
>JAVVFN010000063.1:0-7959 GCA_032250645.1 Methanomicrobiaceae archaeon
AGGTGAGGGACAGAGGGATGACGGGCCGCGCCACCACCTGCCCGTCGCGCACCACCGCCGCCTCCCCGATGCGGCCGATGCCAAGGATCGCCGCCTCGTACAGGAACACCCGCAATATCTCCCCTTTCAATGTCCCGATGCTTCTCAGGATGCCGATCTCGTGGATCCGCTCGGTGACCGAGATGTAGGTGACATTCAGGATGTTCACCGCGGCGATGAGGAGGGAGATCGCACCGATGCCAAAGAGGAATATGTTGATCTGGTCATAGAAGTCCTGGTAGAACTCGAGGAGGTCGCGGGAGTCAAAGATATCCACGGTCTCTTCACGCCGGTTGAGCTGGTGGTCGATTGCATCCTTGACCTCATCGATCTCCTCGATCTTCTTCATCTTGATGATCACCTGCGCATACCTGTCCGAATCGCCGATCCGGTCCCCGTACCAGCGATCCGAGACCACCAGCGCAAAATCGGGATTGATATCGGCGGCATATCCCCTCTCTTCAAGCACCCCGGTTACCCGTACATCCTCCCCGTTCACGATGATCCTCGACCCTGGCCTGATCTCAAACTCCTCGGCAAGGAAGGACCCCACGAGTGCGCCAGGCAGGTTCTGGCGGAGCGGTTGTCCTTCGGCAATATCGAGAAGGAGGGGGATATCCTCAATATCCATCCCGATGATGCGGGCATCGCCTCCCCGGTCCCCAAACTCGATCTCGCCTGAGCCCTGGAGGAGGGGAATGACGTCGTTGTCGCCTGCCACCCGTTCGATTTCGTGTACCTGTTCCGGGGAGAGGGTCGCCTCGACGATCGTACGGGGATCTCCGGCAAACCCACTTGATGCGGCGACATGCGGCGAGATCACGAGCGTATCTCCCACGTCGGTGATGACATTGGCGACGAGAATATTGATCGCGTTTCCCATGAGCCCCAGTGATGCGATGGCGAACACTCCTATGATGATCCCGATGATGGAGAGAAGGGATCGCACCCAGTGTCGTTTGACGTTTCTCAACGCAAAATTGAGGAATATCACGGATGTCCCCGATACAGTCTATACTGTATTGAACATTTCATTGATTCTTAAAGGCTTTCATCCGTGGAAAAAAGAGGTTGTTATGCGCGTGGTTGCCGGTTCAGCCAGTTCGCCGCGTACCGGATTAAACCGTAGATGCCGTCGGTGGAGGGGTGGACCTCCACGAGATCCTCGAGCGCCTCCACCCCCACCCCGTCCCGGAGGAGGTAGGCGAGGTACGGGCCGAGCAGCGAGGTGCAGGGAGCCCCTGCATAGAAGCCGACGATCCGGCCGTCAGGCTCGATGGTGAGGCTCGAGGAACCGGTATAGCGTTCGGGCACCCACCAGAACGACCCCGATCCCGAGGGAGAGGGAAAGCCGAAGGTGATAATCTCTTCTGATCCCGCGAGATCGCAGAAGGTGTGGTCGTTCCGCAGCTTGATGGTCTGGGGCACGGGAGGCAGCCTCTCCTCACCCGCCGGCCTTCCGAGGATGGCATCAGCCGCGATCGTTCCCTGCCGCCGGGCGACGGGAGTGAGGTACGGGCCCCCGGTCACGTCCCCTGCCGCATAGACCCCGGGAACGCTCGTCCTCATCTTTGCGTCCACCAGGATCGCGCCCGATTGTCCCTTCTCGATCCCCCGGACCAGTGCGGTGTTGGGCTCAAGCCCTGCGGCGAGGAGGACCGCGTCGACCTCACGCTCCGGCCGGTTCCTGACCTCGACATGGAGCGTGTTCCCTGCCCTTTCGATCGCATCGACCGGTGCGTTCTCCTCGATCCCGACATCGGCCAGCTCGGCCCGGGCGGACCGGCGGACCCTCTCGTCCACGTGTTTTAAAAATTCGCTCCGGCAGAGGATCTCCACCTCGCTCCCGAACTGGCGGAAGATGTAGGCGAATTCGGCGGCCACCACCCCGCCCCCGACGATGGCGATGCGTCCCGGCAGTTTCTCGAGCTCCCCGAGGGTGTGCGGCGTGATCACGCCGGGAAGCCCCGCTCCCGGGATCGCGGGAACGGCCGGCTTTGAGCCGGTGGCGATGAGGATGGCGGCGGTCTCCCGCTCCTCCCCCTCAAGAATGAGTTTCCTTCCGTCCACGAAGGCCTCCTTCCCGCTGCAGATCTCGACCCCGGCGCTCCGAGTCTCCTCTTCGAGCACCCGCCGGATGGTGGCCTGCACGTTTCGCATCTCTGCAAGGACGCAGGGAAAATCAATCTCCGGGACCCGGTCGATGATCCCGAGCCTCTCCATTTGCCGGGCGCTGTCGAGAAGGCGTGCGATATCCGAGAGGGCAGAGACCACCATGCACCCGTGGTGGAGGCACTGCCCGCCGAGCCCGCCCTTATCGATGAGCAGCACCTCAGCGCCTCCGTTTGCAAGGCGGATGGCCGCCGTCCTCCCCGCCGGCCCTCCGCCCACCACCGCGATCATATCACTAAAGCAGTTCGACGCCCTCATCCATGGGTTCTTTCAGGACATCCCCGGAATGGGCATTGATCTCGACGATCTTCTTGCCACGGATCTGCCAGACCGGCACGTAAACGAGGGCGAGCTCCACCCGCACGTCCTTCCTCTCCGGCTTCAGGATCTTATCCTCGGAGAGGATGGCATCCCCGCTCACCTGCTTGACCCGCACGCCCTTGGTCAGGAGATCGATCACCTCGTCGACGATCTTGTCGCGGGCTTCGCTCTTGTCCATAACCGGTGCGAGCACCTCGGAACCGGCAGGGATCTCGGCCTCGACCACGGTCCCCGCGTCCATCTCGGTGGCAATACCGTTGATGGCGCTGATGGCCCCGACGTCCTCGGCATCGAAGCTGATCACCTTGTCCCGGAATACCTTCTCGCCAGAGCTGACGTAGTGGTAGTACCAGTGCGGGATGAAACGACACATAATCGTCCCCTCCTGGCCCGAGAGAAGACCCGCCCGTTCCTTGGTGATCCTGATGGGGAGATGCGGGAGCGTGGGCCCGGGCGGCTCTGCCGGGACTTCCTCCTCTTCCTCCGCGACTGCGGCCCCGGGCGCACCGAGCCTGATGGAGAGATCTTCCCCGAGGATGGAGGCCACGACGGCCTCTCCTGCATAGGCGGCAAGCTCCCTCTTTCCCCACCGGGCGCAGCGGGTGGTCTCCACGCTGTCATTGAAGGTGACCAACAGCTTGGTGCACACCTGTGCGCCGTCTTCCAGCTGGACCTGGAACTTCACCCGGTCGAATGCCTCAATCTCTCCCCTGTCATTGGAACACAGTACCACGAGACACTCGTCTCCCCGCATCGCCGAGAGGTCGGCAGCCTCGCCGATGTCCTCGACTTCGAAGGACGCAGTCTCGAGAATTTGCTGGACTGCAGCTCGCGCTCTTCCCCGAATCATCCACATCAATGTGTGATGGACGATAGAACAATTTTTCTATTGCAATGTGGGAGAATTAGTAATGGATCTCCCGCTTAAGTTCGTGAATTACAGGATCGAGGATTACGCGCTCCAGGTGACCTACAACCCGGCGGAAGGGGAAGGGAAGGTGATCTACAACCTCTCGCTCGTCCACGAGGACGATTTCGGGTATGCCGTGGCCACGCTGAAGGACGCCTTTTCCGCGGGGCTGTGCGTGAGCGACCGGGTCAGGTTCGCCAACCCGGGGAGCAGGGTGGGAGATTTTACCGTTCCGAAGGGTTCAGTCGGGATCTGCACCATGTGCAGCATCACCCTCGATGCCCTCCTCTTGAAACGCGGCGTCCCCTTAAACCCCCTCGGGGGCGGCGTGGTGGAGGTGTCCGACCGTATCCCGCGCCGGTTCACCCATATCATCCAGTACGAACACACCACCATCGATCCCCTGCAGGTGCTCATCTCGCAGGAGGCCACTTCCATCACCGGCGTGATGACCGCCGGGAGCGGGGCGATCCTTGCCAACCTCAGGGAATGCCACATGGAGGCCGAGGAAATCGTGGGTGAGACGCTCGACGAGCTGACGGAGAGCGGGTTTACGGGGGTCCTCGACGTCGGTGTCCCGAACGTGCCACTGCTCGGCATCCCGGTCAGCCCGGAGTACCTGGGCGTGGCGCTGGTGGGCGGGACAAACCCCATCGCTGCCTTCCGGGAGTCGGGACGCTGGGCACAGACGCAGGCCCTCAAAGGCGTGATGGAGTTTTCGGAGATGGGGTCTATTCTGGAATACTGATCCCCCTTCCTGCGAGCGTCCTGAACATCGCCACGTACCGGGAAAAGAGCGTGACGAACCCTGAGGATTCTGAGTAGAGCGCAGTCTGGCCCCCCTCCTCCGGCCCCATCACCACGAGTGCTCTCTTTCCGTCGACAATGAAGACGCCCGCCTGCTCCCTCGACTCGAACCTCCCTGCATGGCCGGGGATCACGGTCACGCGGATGGTCAAGCCCTGCTCCCCCTCCCAGCGGTCGCAGAGGATCTCCCCCTGCACCCTCCCGTCAAGCTCCCCGAAGATGACGTTTTGGTGCTTCTCGATCAGGGAGCCGGTGGCGATCGCCTGGACCTCTTCTCTTGCCGCAAGAAACAGGTCGCGGATCTTTGCAGCAATGGCCTCCCCGCCGTGGAGGCTCCATATCATCTCCTGCCTCCCGGATTCCAGGCGCTTCCGGTGCTCCCAGAGGTCCCCGAGGATCTCACGGGCATCGTCTGCCTCATGCTCGATCTTCTCGAGGAGCCGGCAGATCCCCTCTTCGGGCGGGGCTGCGGAAAATATCTTTGGGGCGGTGTGTGAGACGCTGACCAGCTGTTTCTGGACGAGGCGGTCGAGCACAGGGTAGACCGATGCGCGGGGCACCCCCGAGATTTCGTGGATCTCTGATGCCGTCGCCTCCTCCATCCGGAGGAGCGCGGTGTATACGAGGGCCTCGTACTTGGTGAGGCCCAGCAATTTCAGCGATTCCACGGGCGTTTCCGGGTTCTCAGGAAGATCCCTCATTGCACATAGGTATATATAACACTCACATAAATGTTGTTACAGCAAAAACAACAGGTGACTCCATGACTCTTCGCAATTTCCTGCTGGCATCTCTGCTGGTTGCTGCAGTCCTGATGACGCCGGCCATGGCAGGGGAGAAATATCTCTTCGGATCCCCTGATATCGAGGTGGCCATCGCCGGGACAAACGAGTTTGCGCCGGGGGACGAGGTGCCCCTCACCGTGGTGGTGGAGAACCGCGGGCTGGTGCCGATCAAGATCGTCGGGTCAGATATCATCACCCGCGACGACCTCCCCAATACCGCCAAGCTGGCGGTCGTAGAGCTTGGCGCCGGGGATGCACCGCTCACAATACAAAGCGACCGCCAGATGGTCGGGGACATCAAGGGAGGGGCGAGCATCCCGGTCACGTTCCAGGTGAAGTTTGCCGAGGATGCGGCCCCGGGGAGCTACCGGCTGCCGGTCATCATCTTCTACACCTACCTCGGGACGGTGGAGCAGTACGGGTCTGATACCGTCCGCTACTTCTTCGATGATGCCCGGGAGGTCCGGTACGTGACCGTGAACGTGAAGTCAGAGGCCTCACTCGAGGTCGTTGAAGTCTCGACCGACTCGATGAACATCGGGACCGAGGGCTACCTCACCCTCACCCTCCGCAATGCGGGCCATACCGATGCAAAGGACGCCATCCTCCGGCTCTCCCGGAACGCGGCGAGCCCGCTCGTGCCCACCACCTCCAGTGTCTTTATCGGATCGTTCCCGCAGGACTCCACCATCACCGCCCGGTTCAAGGTGGCGGTCTCAAGCGACGCGGAGGAGCAGGAGTACCCGATCGACGTGTACATGGAGTACAGGGATTCGGCCGGCGAGTCGGCGACCACCGACCATATTTCGCTCGGCGTCCCGGTCGGGGGAAAGATCGACTTTGCCGTCGATTCGGGGGCCCCGGAGGTGAGGCCGGGTGAAAAAGCGGTGATAGAGGTCACCTACCGGAATACCGGTGCTGCCCCGGTCTATAATGCGCAGGCACGCATCAGCGCCGTGGACCCATTCTCGAGCAATGATGATACCGCCTTCCTCGGGGATCTTGCGCCCGGAACGACCGCAAAGGCAATCTTCGAGGTGACCGTGGCCGAGGGTGCGACGGTCAAGGTCTACGGGCTCGACTCCGAGATCCGCTACCGCGATGCCCTCGACAACAGCCAGATCTCTGATACCGTCAAGGTCGAGGTATCCGTGGTGCCCGCCTCTGGCATCATGACAGTCCTCTCCAACCCCGTGGTCATCGCCGCCATCCTCTTCCTGGTGATCGGGATCGGGTATTATGTACGAAGAGCGCTTAAGAACCGTGCATGATGGATACCCTCTGGAACGGTCCTCTCCCCGATCCCGATATCCGCTGGGTCGAGGAGATGCGGGGGGTGCTCGCCGATCCCGAATGCGATGTCCCCTTCCCCCTCTATTTCATGTACCGAGACTGCGCCGTGAGCCCGGCCGACCGCGAATGGCTGATGGCGCAGGGAGTCCGTTTTGATATTACGGTGATGCCCGCCGCCTCCCTCTGCGGCGAGTGGATCAAGACCAAGGGCCACCACCATCCCCCTGCCCCCGACGGGAAGCGCTACCCCGAGCTCTACCAGGTGCTCTCGGGCTCCTGTTACTATCTCCTGCAGAACGAGGGGCCGACGGAGGTGGCGGCGATCCCGGCACGGTCAGGCGAGGCGGTGCTCATCCCCCCCGGGTTCGGGCATGTCACCATCAATGCGGGCACCGAGCCGATGGTGATGGCAAACCTCGTATCCAGGCGTTTCTCGAGCGATTATTCGTTCTACGAGAAGATGAGGGGCGCCCCCTACTACTGCCTCGAGAAGAAGGGGTGGGTGAAGAACCCGGCCTATCAGGTGGTCCCCCCGCTCAGGACTGTCTCTCCAAGGCAGTTTCCGGACCACGGGATTGTGCACGATACCCCCATCTACGACCTGGTGGGCACGTCGTCGCTCGGCTTCCTCAATGCTCCGGGGAGCTGCCCGGACCTTTCCTGCTGGTGGTAGAAAGGTGGGGCGGGGGCATGCGCTTGTGCATGCTCGCCCTGACCATTCCGGCGACTTTCTCCTCCGCCGGGGTCTCCGCCCGCCATCCCTTCTCCTCGAGCGCCATCAGCGTGGCGTCCAGTTCTTCGTAGTCCATGCCGAGCTCGGCCTCGTCCCGCTGGCCCGGCCAGAGCCCGGCTGAAGGCGGTTTTTTCCGGATCGGTTCGGGGATCCCGAGCTCCTCCGCAAGCTCGCGGACCTCGGTCTTGTACAGGTGGAGGAGCGGCTGGATGTCTGCCGCGGCATCACCCCACTTCGTGCAGTACCCGACCATGTACTCGGACCGGTTGGAGGTGCCGCAGACGAGCCGCCGCATGCTGTTCGCGTGGTAGTAGAGGACGGTCATCCGCACCCGCGCCATGATGTTCCCGATCAGGAGCGGGTCTTCCTCAAAGCCTGGCATGGTCATAAAGGCCTCCACCATGGGGCCGATGCTGACCACCCGGCCCGGGATGCCGATCGATTCACAGAGCAGTCTTGCGTCCCCGACATCCGCGTCAGACGTGACCGTCGAGGGGAGGATGAGGCCCAGGACGCGCCGGGGCTCCACCGCTCTTGCGCAGAGGGCCGCGGCCACCCCAGAGTCGACCCCTCCCGAGACCCCGACCACGAGCCCCGTCATCCCGCTCGACCAGATGGCATGGCGGATCATCGCCTCGATCCGCTCGATCTCACACCCCACACCGCAGATCATCTTTTCTCCCTCATAACAGTCTGATGAATTTCCTGATCGCCGGGACATTCCCGACCGCGATCACCGCATCGCCGCTCTCGAGCAGAACTTTCGCCCCGGGCCTGATTACCGAACGCGCCCTGCCCTCGATGCCCAGCACCCGCACCCCGCTCTTCCTCTCCAGCCACCCTGTGGTGGGCACGCGCCGCATGATGTGCTTCATCACCACCATCTGGCCATCGGGGAG